>JAWUYS010000064.1:0-13557 GCA_034110685.1 Neptunomonas sp. | reverse complement strand
TGGCAAATACTCTTTAACAGCGGTGGTACCTAAAGATGTTTCAATCTGCTGAATAAACTATTCCACCTCGACAGGCTGGTTATTACCTATATTGAAGATTTTATAAGGAGCCGCGCTCTCGTCACCTTTCCCATCCCAGTCGGGGTTTTCTTGTGGGATGATATTCTGAATACGCACAACACCTTCAACAATGTCATCAATATAAGTAAAGTCGCGTCGCATTTTCCCGTAGTTAAATACTTTAATGGCTCTTTCTTCTGAAATTGCGCTAGCAAATAACATCGGCGCCATATCAGGGCGTCCCCATGGGCCATACACAGTGAAGAAGCGTAAGCCTGTAGTGGGAATGCTATAAAGGTGTGAATAGCTATGCGCCATCAGCTCGTTACTTTTTTTAGTGGCAGCATAAAGTGAAGCAGGGTGAGTCACTTCATCCGTGGTTGAGAATGGGATCTTGGTATTGGTGCCATAGACCGAACTAGATGAAGCGTAAACCAAGTGCTCAACCGCAAAGTGGCGACAGCATTCAAGAATCACTAACATGCCAAGCAAGTTAGAGCTGGCATAATCAAAGGGTTTATTGATGGAGTGTCTTACACCCGCCTGCGCACCTAAGTGAATAACACGTTGGATTGCTTCATCTGCAAAGATTTTTTCTACGCCGTCTTTATCAGCAAGATCGCACTTATAGAAGGTGAAGTCAGAGTAAGGCTTTAACAACGCTAAACGGTCTAGCTTTAATTGCGGATCGTAGTAATCATTTATGTTGTCTAGGCCAACAACTTGATGGCCCTCTTTCAGTAGGCGTTGAGCTACATGAAAGCCGATAAATCCTGCTGCACCGGTTACCAAAAAACGCATTGTGCCTACTCCTGATTACATCTAATTAAGTGGTATTTGATCGAAATACGCTACCACAGTCGACAGATTGATTGCTTACAGTTTTAACCTAGGTAGTCGTTGGTTAAAAGTAAGCTGATGATAAATATAACCTAAACTGACAGCGGATGCTGCGATAGCAAACAGCCACGTATGTGGGAAGCCTCCGTCATAATTTATCAGTGTAATGGCACATCCCGCATGAATGATTAATAGGACGGCATAAAAACGGCCTTTAAATACACCTTGCCAGCGATCACATAACTTCAGCCCTGCCCAGGCTGAGACTAGCCCGCCTGCAGCGCCCATGCATACGTCTGCAGGCCAGTGAACACCGACAGCAACGCGTGACCAGCCTATAAATACCGCCGCTATCAGAATTAAGCCTTGTATAGCTCGGTTGGTGGTTAGCCTTGTTAATAAGCCTGCCGCTGCAAATGCAGTTAAGGTATGGCCAGACGGCATGCTTTTTTTGCTGATGCTCGAACCAATTAATTGAAAGCTTTCAGGGTCAAGAATGCCTGGTGGACGCGGTGTAGCTAGCCAAGGTTTTATGCTATGGGTAATAAGTGTGCCAACAATTGCGGTGATCAATAATGCCAGTAGCAGGTGTGGGTAACGGTAAGCAAATAGCAACGCCAAGGTTAGAACGACTAACGTGTCTCCCATAAATGAGAGATGCTCCCAAATAATAGGTGGCAGCATAAAGCTTAAGGTTTGAGCGGTATAGAAACCTGTTTGCAAGCCATTAGTTAATAGCAATGCGCAGCCAAGCACGAAGCTAACCGCTGCAAGTATTAACAGGACCTGGTCAAATGCTTGCGGCTGAGGCCATGCAGTATTAGCGGAGCTGACATGTTGTTTAAATGTTGTGGTTCTGGGTATGTAGCGCAACCCCATAAATGTGTTATTGCTAGAGTCACTCATAAACATTGATTACTCATAAGAATAAAGGGCAACACCGCCTTTGGCATAAAGGCGTACTGGGTTGGCATTTGGGTCCAATAAAGATAGATCTTTATTTATACGGGTGAAAACGAGTTCTCCACGTTGTGGTTCTCTGCGAGGAACAATGGCGTCTCTATAAACTGAGAAACTGGGCATGTTGATACCATAGCTTACGACAGGGCCACCCAATTTTTTAGCCAGTAGCGCTGCTTCTCTAACAGGCTCTTGCTGAGCTGCGCCCAGTAAGGGAAGAAGCAGGAAATTAAATGCCAGCATAGTGCCTGCTGCACCCATTAGAAGTCTTGAAGGGTAGTCTGTTTTTCTGAATACAAATAATGAAATGACTATACATAATCCGATAGCAGTCATTGCTTGGAATATGATGCTGTATTCGAGTGCTGCAAGCTCCAGTACGGCTATATCAAAAGGTTTGTGTGACTGGCTTGCTGCATAGCCAAACAGTAGTGGCAATAGGCTAACAAATAGAATGGTTAGGGCCGGTGCAAGCAACGATAAAAACCCCACATTAAGTAGGTGCCTAGCCATCAAAAATAGCACCGGTGTAATGCCGTAAAGAATGTAATGTGGGAGCTGTGTTTTTGAGAATGAGAAAATCGCTAATACCAACAAAAACCAAGTAAGCAAAAATAACTCAAGCTCTTTGGGGCGCTGTTTAAACAGAGATTTAATCACCGGTGCGATTAACCCAGTAAAAGGTGTCAGTAGTAGTGGTAACAACATGACATAGTAGTAGGGTTTTCCACCGTGGCTTTCCATGGTGCTACTGAAGCGGTCAATGTTGTGTTTTAAATAGAAACCTTTAAAAAACTCCCACCCTTGATCAAGATAAACAGCGATGTGCCAAGGGAGGACGATTATGATAAAGGTAGCGAGAATAATGGGATGAAAAACAGCTTTTAACCAGTCTTTAAAGCGTCCTTCTGACGTGAACAAAACAAAACTAGCAATGAGTGGCAGGGCGCAAGCAACTGGCCCTTTGGTAAGAAAACCTAATCCTAACCAAATGCCAATTCGAAACAAGGTGCCACTATCGGCTCGCTGATAATAGCGGTAGATGTCAAAGAATGCGGCGCACAATAAAAAGTTCAAGAGTGCGTCTGCAATGGCGGCTTTAAAAATAATACTGGCCAGAGGCAATGATGCCAATAACCATACCATCAGGCGCGCTTCTGTTTCATTTCTTTGTTCTTTAACAAAGCGGTAGCTTATCCAAATCCAGGCAAGTGCCGCTAGGCATGATGGAAGCCGTAGACTCAAAGTACTGAGGCCAAAATTTGAGACGCTAAGGGCTTGCAGCCAATAGATTAGAATAGGTTTGTCGTGGCGAGGCACACCATTCATGTATGTAGAAATCCAATTTCCGGTTTCTAGCATCTCACGAGTGGCGGTCGTAAAAGCGCCTTCATCCAGATCGAATAAAGGCAACCAGGCCGCATAACCAAAAGTACTGACAAGTGCCAGTACTATTAAGATAGGTGTGGATAACAGGAGCTTGATTAGCCCCTGTTGTGGTAGTGCGTTATTCACACCAGCCCCTTTGTGTTGGCGCATTAGGTGATGGTCGTACGGGCATTTGAGCATGTGCAGTACTACGAGTCAGAATTTCTGCCAATACTCCAGTAGTCACTAGCTGGGCACTTGTCATTACAAACAAAATGCCGGTGAAGAGTAATGGACGATTCCCGATATCTTCTTCAGTAAATAATTTAACACCAAACAAATAAGTAAGAATCAAGCCGCCAATAGCGCCTAAAAACAAACCGATTGACCCAAAGAAGTGGCCAGGGCGGCGTGAAAAGCGCATAAAGAAGAATACGGCTAGCAAGTCTAAAATTACCCGAATGGTACGTGATATACCGTATTTAGATGTTCCGAATTGGCGAGCACGATGATTAACTGGCATATCGCTAATACGGTCAGGCGATGTGACACAAGCAACCCAAGCAGGAATAAAGCGGTGCATTTCACCGATTAAGTGAACCTGTTTGATAACCCATGAGCGATATACTTTCAGGCTGCAGCCGTAATCATTTACATAGACGCCGGTGTTTTTACGAATTAACCAGTTGGCAATACGTGATGGGAGTTTTCGGTTGATCGCGCCATCTTGACGATCTTTACGCCAGCCGCTGATCATATCCAGATCCCGTTCCTCCAATGCTACAATCAGCTTAGGAATATCAGCGGGATCATTCTGCAAATCTCCATCCAGTGTTGCTATCAGGTCACCGCGTGATGCATCAATACCTGCTTGCATTGCAGCAGTTTGGCCGAAGTTACGGGCAAAATGGATAGCGTTAATGTGGCTGCCATAGTCTGCAACTGCTTTATCTAGTGCCTGAGTCGTACCGTCGTTACTACCGTCGTTGACCGCAATGAGCTCCCATTTCCCGGGATAGTCTTTTAGCGCTGCATGCACCTCTTCCATGAAGGGCTTGATGTTCTCTTCTTCATTATAAAAAGGAACAACAACCGAAAGACTTTGGTTGCACGGGTCATTAGAAGCATCGTTTGCTTCGTGTGTGGTTGTACCTTCAGGTGTATCAATTTTGTCGATCATATTGAGATATCCTCTCTCGTTGGCTTGGCAACGGGAATCCAGAAACATAACAGAGCAAACAGTGAAGTTGCTCCTAGTATAAACAGGTGTAAGTTAACGGCTAGCCCCAACACATCTGAGCCGAGTAATCCTATGGGAGCCAGTCCAGCCATAAAAGCGGCTTCAAAACTACCGCTTCCGGCAATACCATGGATTGGTAATATACTACTTAGTTCCGCACCTAATACACCAGCGAGTGCTTCAAAGGCGCTGAGTGACTGTAATGCACGGGTAATCATGATAAGCGCAGCGAGTTTGCAGCCCCAAGACAGAAAGGTCCAGATCACAACGCGTATAAACTGCTTAGTATCTTTTGGCGCTGTGAGTTGTAATTGCTTAATGATGGGCTCGATTTTTGGGTAAAAAGAGTGCTGGATAATCCACGTTCGTCCTTTGGTACGATAAATAGCATAAATCAAAAGTAATGAAACTATACCTAGAGCGGTTCCAATAAGCGCTAATGTCGGGAAAAAGTAGCTAAAAGTGATGACGATAAGGGTACCCGCAATCATCAAATCTAATACTCTGAGCCATACTAAACGAGCAAAACCCTCGGCAAAACCTACCGAAAAATAACGTTTCATTAGTATAGGGAAAAGCCCTTCACCTAATCTCATTGGCAGCATATTGTTTGCGTATAAATGTAAAACGCTCAGTTTTAATACGGCTATAAAACGCCCGTGTAGTGCTGGCTGACAGAGATCGTATATACGCCATGCACGTAATAAGTAGCTGCCTGCAAAAAGAGCCAGTGCTGGTAACAATGTGCTGATAGGCACTGCTTGCCATTGTGTTAACACTGCTTTCCAGCCAACAATGTACTCAACAGCAATTAACATAATGATGAAAATCAGAATGCCAAGTAACCAGGGTAAGCGTTTGCGTTTTGAAAACAGGCTTTCTTGAGTGTCTGTTTGCATATCTTCTATACGAAAAGTGACAAAGTTGAGCATTGTACCTTTTGCATAAGGGATATGGCAGCGATAATGGTCAGGAATATAACCAAATAGAGGTGTTCGAGTGCTGAGCTATCAACATGGCTTTCATGCCGGGAATTTTGCAGATGTGCATAAGCACATGATACTGGCATTAATGATTGAAGCGCTTAATGCTAAGGATAAGCCATGGAGCTATCTGGAAACGCATGGCGGTTGTGCGCTTTATGATTTGTCAGATGAGCAGGCTCAAAAAACTGGCGAATTCCTTGAGGGTGTTAATAAGCTTTGGGATAAAGGTAATATTCCAGAAGCGTTTCTCCCATACATGGGGCAAGTAAAGGCTGTAAACGCTGAGGCTGCTTTACGCTTTTATCCAGGTTCACCATCGATAGCGGCTATGATGGCGCGCCCGTCAGATCGTCTCGCTGTGATGGAGTTGCACCCCGCTGAGTATCAGCGTGTCAAACAGCATTTTAAGCGCCAGCCACAAATGGCTGTACACCATCGAGATGGCTATGAAGGCGTTATGTCAATGATGCCGCCCAAGCCTAATCGCGGTTTGGTCTTGGTTGATCCGTCTTACGAAGTGAAAACAGAATACAAGCAGGTAGCTAAATTTGTGAAGCAGTTATTGGCGCGCTGGCCAAATGGAAGTGTTGCTATTTGGTACCCGTTGTTAAAAGCTGGGAATCAGCAAGAAATGCTGGATAGCATTGCTTCATCAGGTATTCGTAAAGTCTATCAATCTGAGTTTTTCGTAAAGAGTTCGGATTCACAAAGGATGTACGGAAGCGGTATGTTGCTGATTAATCCTCCTTGGCAGCTTGATCAAAAGATTGATTCGGTTATGCCGTGGTTGTATCAGAATCTTGCAGCAAAAGAGGCAGGTGAGCCACAAGGTCAGTGGCTCGTGCCGGAGTAAGCGCTTAATAAAGAGCGGTTTCGTCTTTAACAATGTCTTTTAACAGATCAAGAAACATCTCATCAGCTTCGCTGTGTTCTATAGGAATTTTGACGTTAGTGAGTGACGATAGCTCATCCGCAATAAGGACATTAGCGTTAGGGCTGTTGAGGTGTTTACGCGCTATATCCTTAGCAATGGTGCATATTTCTGGTTCAGAAAATACTTTACGAATGAATAGAGTTAGTTCTTTAATGACTCGCTCTTTGTTTTTTATTTCGGCAATGCTCATTGGGTAATCTCCAGCTTTTTTCAGACAATATAACCTGACTTTCGTCTATGTGCATCTGCTGTATGCGAAGTGTGTTCCTGTAGTTGATCAATAGTGCGCAAAATGCGAGAATGTTGGGCTGTTTTTCTTCGTTCGTTTGCAGTAGGAAATCCTGACACAAATGGCGAAATTAATGTTGATAAATTGGTTTAGTAAATCTTTTTAAAACATTACGTAAGCACTACCCAGCTTAAGTTTCAGAAGGTCTGCCGGTTAAGACGATCCTTAGCCTGCATTCATCCGAGCATGGGCCATTACACAAGGTGTGCTTTTGGTTTTCCGCTGTTCTTGCGTCATCATCGCACAGCGGCTTTAACATGTTCATTATTGCAGAATCTCTGAACTGTTTACTCACCGACGAGATCGGTGTCGACTAGAGGGTAAGAAAGTGGAATTACTATCAGGCGCAGAAATGGTTGTTCGCGCTCTTCGTGACGAAGGTGTGAAATATATTTACGGATATCCAGGCGGAGCGTTGCTTCATGTCTATGATGCGATTTTCCAGCAGGAAGAAGTAGAACATGTTCTTGTGCGCCACGAACAAGCGGCAACTCATATGGCCGATGCATATGCGCGCGCTACCGGTAAAGCGGGTGTTGCGCTAGTAACGTCTGGGCCGGGAGCTACAAATGCGGTTACAGGTATCGCAACGGCTTATATGGATTCAATTCCTATGGTGGTTATTACCGGGCAGGTGCCGAGTCACCTGATCGGTGAAGATGCATTTCAGGAAACGGACATGATCGGTATTTCTCGTCCGATCGTGAAGCATAACTTCAGTGTTCGCCATGCAGAAGAAATTCCTGAGATAATTCGTAAGGCATTTCATATTGCGCAAACAGGGCGTCCGGGTCCAGTGGTTGTCGATATCCCTAAGGATATGACCAACCCGACAGACCGTTTCCCTTATGTGTTTCCAAAACAGGTTAAGCTGCGCTCTTATAACCCTGTGACCAAAGGTCATAGTGGTCAAATTAAGAAAGCATTTGATCTGTTGATGAGCGCTAAACGCCCGGTTATCTACGCAGGCGGCGGTGTCATCATGGGTGATGCTAGCGAAGAGTTAACTGAATTAGCTCAAGCGTTGAACTACCCAGTGACTAACACGCTGATGGGGCTTGGTGGATATCCTGGAACGGATCGCCAGTTTGTTGGTATGTTGGGAATGCATGGTAGCTATGAAGCTAATATGGTTATGCATCATAGTGATCTTATTTTGGCAATTGGGGCGCGTTTTGATGACCGTGTTACCAATGGTGTGGATAAGTTCTGTCCAACAGCGAAAATCGTTCATATCGATGTAGATCCTGCATCTATTTCAAAAACAATTCGTGCAGATGTGCCAATTGTTGGTCCTGCCAAGTCTGTTTTGGAAGAGTTGCTACAGCTGCTTAAAGCTAGCAAGAAGACTCCTGACGAAGAAGCTAATAAAGCTTGGTGGGTACAAATTGATGAATGGCGTCAGCGCCATGGTGGTCACTTTCGGACGGAGGATTCTGAAAAGATGAAACCGCAACAGGTTATCGAAATGCTTAGCAAGGTAACCGGTGGTGACGCATACGTTTGTTCTGATGTTGGTCAGCATCAGATGTTTGCTGCGCAGTACTATAAGTTCAATAAACCTAATCGTTGGATTAACTCAGGTGGTTTGGGCACGATGGGCTTTGGTCTGCCGGCAGCGATGGGTGTGAAAATGAACTTCCCGGATGCTGATGTTGCCTGTGTGACAGGTGAAGGTAGTATTCAGATGAATATCCAGGAGCTCTCGACCTGTAATCAATACGATATTCCAGTCAAGATTATCTGCTTGAACAACGGCTCGCTTGGCATGGTGCGTCAGTGGCAGGATATGAATTACGAATCTCGCCATTCTCAATCTTATATGGAGTCATTGCCTGATTTCATGAAGTTGGTTGAGTCGTATGGACATGTGGGTATCAAGGTTGAAAAATACTCAGATCTAGAAGCTGCAATGGTGAAGGCTTTTGCAATGAAAGATCGTTTGGTATTTATGGATATTACGGTTGATCCGCATGAGCATGTATATCCAATGCAAGTGCCGCGTGGTTCTATGCGCGACATGTGGTTGAGCAAAACGGAGAGGACTTAAATATGCGTCATATCATTTCTGTTCTTCTTGAGAACGAACCGGGTGCTTTGTCTCGTGTTGTTGGACTGTTTTCTCAGCGTAACTTCAACATTGAATCGCTAACAGTAGCGCCGACAAATGACGAGACTTTGTCTCGCCTGACGGTAACTACTGAAGGTGATGATCGTGTTGTTGAGCAGATTACTAAACAGCTTAATAAGTTAATTGATGTTGTTAAGGTTGTTGATCTGACTGAAGGCGAGCACATTGAGCGTGAGTTGATGATGATCAAGTTCAAGGCTTCGGGTGCATTTCGTGCTGAGGTTAAGCGTACTGCTGATATTTTCCGCGGTCAGATTATCGATATTACACCCAATACTTATACCGTGCAGTTGGTGGGCTCTAGTTCAAAATTAGATGCTTTCATTGACTCGCTAGGTTCTACCAGCATTATGGAAGTAGTGCGTTCGGGAGTATCTGGTATTGCGCGTGGTGAAAAGGTTTTGAGCCTGTAACGTCGTAAGCTGGTCTTTAAAAAGCCGTTCCGTACTATATGACATAGTGGAGCGGCTTTTTTGTATCTATATAAACTATAACGCAGAGAGAGAAAGCGGATGAGTACTCCTTTTCAGGTGGTGAGTAAGGTGCGTGATTACGAATTAGATATGCAAGGTATTGTTAATAATGGTGTGTATTTCAATTATTTAGAGCATGCGCGCCATGAATTTTTACTAGCAAACGATGTGGACTTTGCGGCTTTAGCTGAGCAGAGCATTCACCTTGTCGTTATTCGCTCGGAGATGGACTATAAGGCTTCTTTAAAGAGTGGTGATGAATACGTAGTAAGTGTGGCCGTAGAGCGCCTCAGTAAAGTTAAATTTGGTTTTAGGCAGCAAGTTGTTCGCTCATCCGATCAAAAGCTATGCGTTAATGCGCTTGTCATCGGCACTGCGCTAAATGAGAGGGGCCGTCCTTATCTTTCTCCTGAAATAGAGGCTTTATTTGGAGAGTAGGTCAGAGCCAAATGACGGGGAGGTAGTTAAGTCGAGCTGGTTTTTATTTGGCTCCATAGAGCATTGATTAGCGGGTTTTTAAGTTTCTTTTCTAGGGTAAATAGACCTACTTCGTACGGCTTTAGCTTGGGAGTGACAGAAAGAATCTCAATCTTGTCTGCAAGAGGGCTGTTGTCGAGTACTATTTTAGGTACCACGCCTACGCCAAAGCCCAGACTAACCATGCTCACAATAGCCTCGTTACCAGCGACTTGTGCGTAGATGTTAGGTTTGGTATCTAATCGCCTGAACCATTCATCAATTCGATCTCTGGAAACGCCTCCCTCGGAAAGGATCATAGGGACGTGGCTCCATTGTTCTGTGCTAATCGGTAAAGCAATCGTTTCAGAATGAGTATTGCTCTTTTTGGGCGCGATAAATAACAGCGGAGAAATACCAATGGGCTTAAACGTTAAATCTTTAGGTAGCTGGTCTGGTTTGGCGGCTATCGATATATCTTCTTCGTTATTTTGTACTCGGTTCAGCGCAAGGTCTGGATCACCCGTATGTAGTTTTATTTCGATGCTAGGGAAGTTTTGCCGGAACTGGCTGAGAATATCGTATAGAAAGCTATAGCTTGCCGTCACTGAGCAGTAGATACTGACTTCTCCGCGCAGTTCTTTGGCTTCTTCTAGTAATGTATTTCGTGTTAGTTCCCATTGAGCGAGTGCGTCTCGGGCATAGGCTTGAAACAACTTACCTTCATGAGTCATTTGTACGCTGCGGTTATCGCGTATAAATAAAGAAACCCCGACCTCTTCTTCTAGTTGCTTAATGGTTCGGCTTAAAGCTGATGCGCTAATATGGCAAAAAGCGCTAGCGCGTCCAAAGTGCAGTGTGTCTGATAGGCTGAGAAATAGTTGAAGAGTGCGTGTATCCATATGATTATTATTACATAAATTGGATGTGGTCTGACAGGAATTCTGCGCAGCAGTAGATGGGGCGATAAAGATGATATGAATGCACGTAATTGAATTAAGTTCGGTGTTTAAAGTGTTGATGATGAGATGTGATATTCGTGTATTGTTTGCTTGATAAGCTATCGAACTGTTTAATGGCGCTGTAGAATAACCTCTTTCCTAATGAATAGTGATGTTATGACTGAAGAAAATAACTCTTGTCCTGAAGATGAATCTGCCTCTGAGTCAGAGGTTAAGCCTCGACGTGGTATCTATTTGTTGCCAAATTTATTTACAACAGGGGCGTTGTTTTCTGGTTTCTATGCTGTAGTGGCGGGCATGAATAGCCAGTTCGAAGCGGCGGCAATTGCGATTTTTGTTGCAATGGTTTTGGATGGGCTTGATGGGCGTGTCGCTAGAATGACAAATACATCGAGTGCATTTGGTGCTGAATATGATTCTTTGTCTGATATGGTTTCGTTTGGTGTTGCGCCGGCTTTGGTGACATTTAGTTGGGTCTTGGGTGATATAGGAAAGATCGGCTGGTTTGCTGCATTTATTTATGTGGCATGTGCTGCTCTTAGGCTTGCGAGATTTAATACTCAAATTGGTTCTGTGGATAAGCGTTACTTTATAGGCTTGCCTTCGCCAGCGGCAGCCGCTGCAGTAGGTGGCTTAGTGTGGGCAGCTACCGAGTATGGTATAGATCCGGCTCCATATGCTTACATTATTGCGCTTTATGTCGCGTTAGCGGGCATTATGATGGTGAGTAATGCGCTTTATAACAGCTTTAAGGATGTTGATCTGAAGGGTAAGGTGCCGTTCGTTATTTTGGCGGCAATTGTGCTCGGCGTAGGAGTAATTTCTATTGAGCCGGCACTTTTTTTATGGATATTGTTTTTAGTTTATAGTGCTTCTGGGCCGGTAATGTGGTTGTTGCGCAAAAGGAAAAAAGCATAGTACGGAATTATTTATAACTTTATGGTCTAAATTTTCATTGGTATAAACAATGGAAATTGAAATGTTAATTAAAAAGGCTGAATTAATAAAAAGCTCAGAGATAACGCCAGAAAGTATTTATAAGCAGCGTCGTCTCTTTATGCAAGGTTTGGCAGGTACTGCCGCCTTGCTATCTTCTGGTATGGCTTCCGCACTTTCCAAATACGACTTTGATGAAGACTGGCCTGTATATGCGGGCCCTGATTGGATGCAGCCATCTATTAAAGCCGCTCAGCGTAATAGTAGTTTCTCTTCAAATGAAAAGCCTGCCCCTTATCCTGATGTGATTTCCCATAATAACTTTTATGAATTTGGGCTTGGTAAGCAAGATCCCAGCCGCAAAGCTCAGCAGTTTAAGACTGACCCTTGGACGATAGAGATTGAAGGAGAGGCTGAAAAGGTTGGTAAGTTCGCATTAGAAGATTTGATAAAGCCGCATAAGTTTGAGGAGCGAATTTACCGGTTGCGTTGCGTAGAAGCATGGTCGATGGTTATTCCGTGGTTAGGTATACCTTTGGCGGATCTATTAAAGCAATTCAAACCTACCAGTAAAGCAAAGTATGTTGAATTTACCACGCTTTATGATCCGAAGCAGATGCCAGGGCAGAAAGCGCTGTTTAGCTCACTTGATTGGCCTTATGTTGAGGGGCTACGTATAGATGAAGCAATGAATCCTTTGAGCTTTTTAGCTACAGGTGTTTATGGGCAGGCCTTGCCGCCACAAAATGGCGCGCCGCTCAGGCTGGTTGTTCCATGGAAATATGGATTCAAAAGCATTAAATCTATAGTGAAAATTCGTTTCACTGAAACTATGCCCCGATCAACATGGAACTTAACAGCACCGAAAGAATATGGTTTCTTTGCTAATGTGAACCCTGAAGTTGATCATCCGCGATGGACTCAAGCATCTGAAAGGCGTTTGCCTTCATCTTTGTTTTCGCCAAACCGTATTGAAACATTACCTTTCAATGGTTATGCGGAAGAAGTCGCTCACCTCTATACTGGAATGGATTTGCGTAAATGGTTTTAGGTATTAAGCCTGCAAAAAGCAGGTTGGTGTGGTGCTTTGTTTTTTTGGGGTTGTTGTTTCCGCTTTCAATGTTGTCTTATGACATTTACGCGCAGCAGCTGGGAGCTGATCCTGCAAAAGAAATAGTTAAGTATCTGGGTACCTGGGCTATTATCTCATTGTGGCTAAGCCTTTGGGTAACGCCATTGCGTCGTAGGTTATCGCTTGCTTGGCTTGTGCGATTTCGTCGCATGTTCGGCTTATATGCATTCTTTTATAGTGTGTTGCACTTGCTGGCGTTCGCTACCTTTATTGTAGGGTGGCGGTTTGAGATATTGTTGCAGGAGTTTTTAGAACGTCCTTATATTATAGTGGGTGCTGCAGCGGTGCTATTGCTGACGCCACTTGCCATAACCTCTACAAAAAAAATGCAGCGCCGTTTAAAGAAGCGTTGGCTTCAATTGCACAAGCTGGTGTATCTCATCTCAATCTTGGTTATGGTTCATGTTATATGGATGGTGAGGGCCAGTTATGAGGATGCCATTGTCTATGGTGGGCTTCTATTGGTTGCTTTGGGCGAGAGGGTTTATTTTCGTTATACGAAGAATAAGCAATTACACAAGGTTTGAGTGTTGTTTGTTCGCTAAATAAAGGCGCCCTCGTGGCGCCTTTGTTGTTTTAGGGCTTTTATTACAAATAAATGAGTTTTTTTAGGTTAGGGTGGTGACTCCTTTGGGGGTGTCTGTAGAATGCGCACCTCTTCCCAAGGAAGCCGCCAAAAAGGGTGGGGGAGATGAGAAAGTGCTGGTTTTTAAGTCCTTGATAATTAACATCTTTTCAAGGTTTTTAGATTGGTTGTTGGTGCCCGGTTTTGCAGCCAGATGAGTTTCAG
>JAWUYS010000063.1:0-8656 GCA_034110685.1 Neptunomonas sp. | reverse complement strand
GAAGATGGGTATTGCGATCGGTAAGATGGTTGCAGAAGATCCTACCTTCATTGTTGAAACTGACGAAGATTCTGGCGAAACCATCCTTAAGGGAATGGGTGAGCTTCATCTAGATATAAAAGTAGACATTCTGAAGCGTACTTACGGCGTTGAACTGCTCGTAGGTCAGCCACAGGTTGCATACCGCGAAACTATTACTCAGGCTCTAGAAGATTCTTACACCCATAAGAAGCAGTCTGGTGGTTCAGGTCAGTTCGGTAAGATCGACTACCGTGTTAAGCCGGGCGAGCAGAACACTGGCTTTAAGTTCGTCTCTTCAGTTGTTGGTGGTAACGTACCTAAGGAATTCTTCCCAGCTATCGAGAAGGGTTTCAAGAGCATGATGGGTACAGGTCCGCTGGCGGGCTTCCCTGTGCTGGATGTTGAGATTGAGCTTTACGATGGTGGTTATCACGCGGTTGACTCCTCTGCGGTTGCGTTTGAAATCGCTGCAAAAGGTGCTTTCCGTCAGTCTATGCCTAAAGCGGGTCCACAATTGCTGGAGCCTGTAATGAAGGTTGACGTGTTCACTCCTGAAGATCACGTTGGTGATGTTATTGGTGACCTTAACCGTCGTCGTGGCATGATCTCAGGTCAGGAAGCTGCAGGTTCTGGTGTTCGCATCAAGGCTGATGTTCCTTTGTCTGAGATGTTCGGTTATATCGGATCTCTGCGTACTATGACCTCTGGTCGTGGTCAGTTCTCTATTGAGTTCTCACACTACGCAGCATGGCCTAACTCAGTTGCTGAGAAGGTTATTGCTGAAGCGATAGAGCGTAAAGCTAACAAGTAATTATTTCTTAAGTCTTGTTTTGAAACCGCGGTGATGCAAATCATCGGGGTTTTCTTTTGTCTGGGTTCTTGAAGCGAGTATTGATCATTCTTCGGTGCGATCTTAAGCGCTTGTTATACATTTAGTGGGTAGCTGACAGGTTGAGGAGGCAGAGCGGCAGAAACCTAAGATGTTTAGAGATATTTATAGCAGCCCAAAATTACTCTAGGCTGCTTTAAAGGGCTCTATTTATATGAGAATTAGCGTACCCAGCCTTCTGTTGCCATAAGTTTTTGCGCTTCAGCTGTAATTAAAAATTTGAGGAATGCTTTTGCCTGTGAATCTGCATCGGGAGCGAGGGCAACATTAACATCGCGCCATATGGTTCGCTCAGGTGAGATGTTCACCATTTCTAACGCTTCTGATTGAGCGGCAGGCCAATTGGGCCATGTGATCCAAGCATCCGCATCCATTGATTTAAATGCCTTAAAGCTTGCCCCAGAGCCTTTTGAAAAAGAGATGATGTTGTTACGGAATTTTTTAACATCCTCTAGCTTTCCTAAACGTCCGGCAACGTCTTCCCACGAGCCTGTTCCAGAGGTGTTGTACACACCAGCGCCTTCAGTCACGATGATTTTGATGTTACTTTTTAATAGATCATCGAATCCTGTAATGTGTTTAGGGTTGCCTTTTTTAACCGCAATAACCGTTGGCCTAATATAGATAGGCATAATTTGGTTTGACGTAAACGTTTTATACGTTTCGAGAAAAGCAGTCATAGATTGTTCAGATGTGCCCCAAAGGATATCTGCATCAGCCTGTGCAGAGGCGCTCCATTTACTTTCGGGGCCTGGAATAATTTCTACTTTATTCCCTGTTTTCTTTTCCCATGCGGCGGCTACTTTACGAAAAGCAGTATGTGGGCCTCCGGCTCCATAGAGTTTAACAACTCCGTCCTTTGGTTTATGTTCGATAGAAGGATCATAAAGCTTTGTGCCGTTTGCAAAGGCTGTTGAAGTAGCAGCGAGAGAAATTACTATTACCAGCGATGCTGTAGGTATCTTCTTACCCAGAGCTATCAATTTTTTGCTTTGTATTACTGCGTTCATTTTCAGATTCCAGATTATTAAAATACTGACCATTATTTAAATCGTCACAAATCAAGGCGGGGCCAGTAATGATTTTATTCCCGGATAATGTGAAAAAATAAAACTGAAAATAATTTGAATAAAAAGGCTAATGGTAACGCCCTGTATTCACATAGTATGAGTTATCTTTAAAAGGCCGCTACAGATGGAGCAATTATCACAACGGCAGTTACGGTTCCAGCAGCTAACGCGTCCTTGGCGAGATCGTCTATTGGGTGTTGCTTTACGCCGTGCTGACTCTTTAATTACGGCTGAAGACTGGGTTCAGGAAGCACTATTACGTGCTTGGCGTGATAGAGACTGTCTCAATGATGAGGTAGCTGTATATGCTTGGTTATTGAAAATATTGGATCACGTTATTGCAGATAATATACGCCGTGAGGCTCGCCGCCATCAACTGGCTCCGGTTGTTACTACTGAAGATACCTTTTTACAGGAGCATCCTAGTGCAGCAATAGGTCCTTTTGAGCAAGTATTACAACAACAGACCGATGAACAAGTCACTGCTGCTATTAAATCGCTACCTGATGAGTTTTGTTCTGTTATCTTGTTGCGTGATATTGAAGGGCTCAGTTATAAGGAGGTTGCAGATATTTTGGGGATTCCACAAGGGACTGTTATGAGTCGCTTATCACGTGGTCGGCGTTTACTTTGCACTGTTATCATCAAGCAGCAAGGTGTTGGTGTTTTGTGCGATAAAAGCATTAATAACACGAGAAGAAACTAATGAATAATGAACAGACTAAAACGAATGTGCAGTGGCAAGTACTTCACATAAAGCTTCAGGATTTATTAGCCGCTTATGCTGATGATATGTTAGATGATCAAGATAAGGCTCTTGTTGAAGCTCATTTATCGGGATGTGAAGCTTGTCGAATGGATGTATCTCGCCAGCAATTATTAAGCCGTCGATTAAACAACCTTCCTGTTAGCCGCATGTCTACAGAGCTACATCAGCGATTGGATCAGGCATTGGGCAAAGCGTCTCTATGTGAAGAAGCTGGCAATAATAAAGAGACTTCCTTATATAAAAATGATCAACGCTGGTTTAGCTTTAATTGGTTACGCAAGCTAAAAGTTTCTTCTTTTGCTACAGCAAGTGGTTGGAGTGTAGCGATGATACTTTTAGTTGTGATGTTGCTTCCTCATTCAATTAAACAAGGTAATGGTAATACAATTCCAATGGTTCGGGATGTACTGGCTGAATATCAGCAGTTCAGCAAAACGACATTACCTGTTTCAGTTCAAGGCCTTGCTGAAGCGCCACCAGCAACCTGGTCTGGCTCGCATGTATTAGCAAGCTGGAAAACAACCATAGGTGGTGCCCCTGCTGATGTTTTTGCTGTGCGTAATGGTGATAGTGTTGTGTTCCAATTTAAAGTCGATGAAGCTGTGTTTTTTAATAACCCAGAGGTGCGAAATGCAGTGTCAAAAATGGGCGACTTCAGTGTCCGCGAAAAGGGTATAGCTGTGCTCGCTATGCCGATAAAATCCGCAGGATTACTTATGGTAGGGCCCGTTGGTGCAATACCTATGGCAAGTGATCTTACGATTTGATTTAAGCTTTCAACTTAGCACTGCATAAGCATCCACAAAGTATTAAAAATGTTCATTTATGTTTAGGTTTTTTTAGATGGTTTAAAGAAATTCAACCATATGATTGATTGCATAACATCTCTGCTTTTTATAGCCTCCTCATACTTTTGTAAAACCTTAGTTGGTATATGTAATGTCTAAATTAGATAGTCGGTCTGGATCTGGCTTTAAAGAGTTTGTCGTTCTCGTGGCATTGCTTACCTCTATGGTCGCGTTAGCGATAGATGCAATGCTGCCTGCGCTACCGAAAATTGGCGCAGATTTTAATGTAACAGACAGCAATGATACTCAGCTTGTTGTGGTAATGATATTTGTTGGTTTGTCGCTCGGACAATTCATCTATGGCCCATTATCAGACAATATTGGTCGTAAACCCTCCATTTTATTAGGTATGGGCCTGTTTATTGTTGGAGATCTGGTCTCTCTTTTTGCTAATGATTTTAATACATTCTTGTTGGGTCGGTTTTTACAAGGCTTGGGTGTAGCCAGTCCGAATGTAGTCTCTATCGGATTGATTGGCGATCTCTACGTGTGTAATGCGATGGCACGTGTTATGTCATTTATGATGACTATCTTTATCTTGGTGCCGGTATTGGCTCCGGGGTTGGGTCAACTTGTATTGATGGTTAGTGAGTGGCGCTCAATATTTATAATTTTTCTATTATTGGCTATAGTTTTGAGCATCTGGTTTGGTGTACGCATGCCTGAGACGCTTGTCCAAGAAAAGCGTCGCCCGATGACTCTTGATTACCTTGTTAATAGTAGTAAAGAGGTGCTGACTCATCCCACTGCAATGGGGTATACCTTGCTGTCGGGTATCGTATTTGGTGCTTTTATGGGGTACCTCAACCTTGCTCAGCCTATTCTGCAACAGCAATATCAATTGGGTGAACAGTTCCCGATCTATTTTGGTGGGTTAGCAGCCGCGATTGGGCTATCGACTTTGGTTAATGCCCGTTTGTTAAGCCGATTCGGCATGCAATTGTTATCTTTGATTGCGCTAGGTTCTATCGTTATTTTATCGCTTCTTTATTTGCCTGTGGTGCACTGGTTTGACGGGCAACCGCCGCTTGTAACACTCATTTGTTATCTGTTGTTGGTTTTCTTTTCGGTAGGTTTGCTATTCGGTAATCTCAGTGCTCTTGCGATGGAGCCTTTGGGTCATATAGCGGGTATCGGCGCGGGTCTAGTTAGTTCTTTATCTACCTTGCTGGGTGTGATCCCAGGAGTAATTATTGGACAGCTTTATAATAATACTCTCTATCCCATGGTGATTGGCTATCTAATTCTTTTCAGTCTGGGTTTTTTGGTCGGCTTACGGCTTTATAGAAATGCAGTAGGAAAAGTTAAAGTGGTGTGAAGAGCTGATTTAAGATCTTAATATATCAGCCGCCCTCCCGATAAGAAGCTATAAACGGGCGGGTGACCATCCACTCATTCAGCGCATGTATGGTTTATATTTTCTGATATGAAATCATGCAGTAATCTGAGTCTGTGTGACGTTGTTGGGTTTCTAGGCCTTAACAAATATAAGTTCAGTTCAGTGGTTTCAAAGTTCTGTAATATCGGCTCTAAAAGGCCTTCTGATATCTCCTTTGCTACGAGAAAATCAGGTATTAAGGCAATCCCTTGATCTGCTACTAGAGTGCTCTTAATTAACGCACTGTTATTGGATTGAAGGTAGGGGTCCATATGTACCTCAATTCTTTTTTGATCAGCCATAAATATCCATTTTCTTGCAGCTCCTGGGCGGGTGTATACCAGGCAGCGATGCGTCTTCAAGTCGTTAGGGTGTGTTGGTGTGCCCCATTTTTTAAGGTAGCCTGGGGTTGCGCAGGCGGTGAATTGATAGCTGGCAATCTTTCGACATAACAACTGACTATCGGGGAGTTGTGATGTTAACCGTAGAACCAGGTCGAATTCATCTTCGAGAATATTGACATGTTGATCATTAAGTTGAACGTCCAGTGTAATTTCAGGGTACTGTTTGTTGAATTCAATAAGAAGAGGAGCAAACCTATACAGTGCCCATGTCATGGGGATGCTAATACGTAGCCTTCCTTTAGGAGTAATATGGCTTTCTTTAAGCTCTTCTCTCAGTTGTTCCCACTGATTAAGTAGGGTGAGTGCTTTGTTGTAGCAGTGCTCTCCACTTTGGGTTGCCTGCATATAGCGAGTATTACGATTAAAAAGAGTCGTACCTAGCTCTATTTCAAGACGTTCAATTGATTTGGATACCCTCGCTGTAGAAATCTGTAGCCGTTGTGCTGCTGCAGTAAAACTTCCCGCTTCAGTCACTGCTTTTAATACTTTTAAGCTTTCTAGCTGATTAATTTTAGTCATATTCAATAAAAAGTTAACAAAGATTCAATTAATACCGATCTTTATTGCTTTTGTGTTGAATGTCAAGATGAGCCTTTCTCAGACTAACGATATGGTTGCATTATGACAGGTAAGAATTCAGTTCTATTTACAGCAACACAGATTGCTCATTTGAAATTGAGCAATAAATTGGCTGTAGCGCCAATGACAAGAGTGAGTGCTCAGCTTGACGGTACGGTGGGGCCTCTGATGAAGGAGTATTACGAAGATTTTGCAAAAGGTGGTTTTGGCTTAGTTATAACGGAGGGGCTATATACAGATGAGCTATACAGCCAAGCGTATTATATGCAGCCTGGTATTGTCTCAAAGGAGCAGTCCGAGAGTTGGAAGCCAGTTATTAATAGTGTACACGCCAGTGGTGGCAAAATTATTGCTCAGCTAATGCATGCCGGTGCGCTTTCACAGTTTAATGCTTATAAGGAACAATCTGCAGCCCCCTCGTCGGTACAGCCCAAGGGTGAACAGATGCCATTTTATTATGGTGAGGGGCTCTATAATGAACCTCTACAAATGACGCAGCAAGATATTAAGGACGCTATCATGGGGTTTGCTAATTCGGCTGTACAGGCTAAATCAGCAGGTTTTGATGGTGTGGAGATTCATGGAGCAAATGGTTACCTTCTTGATCAGTTTTTGACCGATTATACAAACAAGCGAAATGATGAGTACGGCGGCGTTATTGCTAATCGTTTACGTATTTATCGTGAGATCGTCGAAGCAGTTCGTGCTGCTGTTGGTACTGACTTTATTATTGGTGTTAGGTTTTCACAAAAGAAGGTGAATGATAGCCAGCATGTTTGGTCGGAAGGGGAGGCTGGCGCTGAGTATATCTTCGGTTTAATGGGAGAGTGTCAGGTAGATTATATTCACACGACTGAGCCAGATCTCGACAAAGCAGCCTTTAATAATGGCGACTCTCTTTCGTTCTTGGCGAAGAAGTATAGTGGGCTGCCTGTTATCTCTAACGGAGGCGTTAATGAACCAGATCGAGCTACTTCTATGCTAGACAGTGAGCAGGCGGATCTTATCTCTTTGGGCCGAGTTGCACTGGCAAATCCAGATTGGCCAGTGGTCGTAAAAAATAGCGGTACCATTAAGCTCTTGGATTTTGATATGTTGGCACCCATTGCAAACTTAGAAAATGCCACTAAATTTCTAACAAATCAAACTGTAGATATTTAAACTTTTAAGTTATTCAACTTTAGCCCTCTGAGGCTACTCCTCCAAACTACTGTGCAGTTTGGAGGAGTAGCCATAAGTACTTGGTACTACATGGCTAAATAGCGGGTCATAGGTTTACAGTTGTTTTTCAGGACTGGTTTTGCTGTTTCTTTCGAAGCTAAGGTTTAGGGCGAGTCTAATTGAGCCACTTATTTTAACTGAATAGTAAGAGGGGAAGGTTATGATTAATAGTTTTGAAGTTATTGCAGGAATTAAGAGGTTTCTAAGTTGCTAGATTACCCCGATTTATATGTATTGAGGCATGGAGAAACCATTTGGAATCAGGAAGGAAAATTTCAAGGCCGGCAAGACTCGCCATTAACTGAAAAGGGAAAAGGGCAAGCTCTAAGGCAAAGAGTGCTACTTTCAATGATCAAAAACCAACCAAAGAAAATATACACAAGCCCTATAGAGAGGGCTGTCCAAACGGCGCGCATAGTTGTTGGAGCAGGAAAGAATCTAGTAATAGATGATCGCTTACAAGAGATAGATTTCGGTGAATGGGAAGGACTGACACGACAAGATATCAAATCTCTGATTGATTATTCTTTTGATAGTGGTAGTTGGCACTTTCAGAGCCCCGGAGGTGAGAGCTTTGAAGGAATTTTAGATCGTATTCAATCCTTTTTAAATGATTTGGAAGAGCCCGCAATAATTGTTACTCACGGTATTACATCGATTGTATTACGTGGTTTATATATGCAGTTAAATAAACCCGACATGTTGAGTCTTCCCAAAGATCAGGGGTGCATATTTAAACTATCCAAAGGTAAGGAGACCATCTTTCTATAATATGTATGTACATATGGGCTTGTGAGTTTAAGACGTGTCTTTAGATTATGAAGTGGTTGCTATAACGCCTGCTTCTGCGTTCAAAGCAGACATCATTTCAGGTCACGGTTTTTTTGCTATGGCGTAAAGAAAAGAAAGTATGCATTATAAAATGCTAAGGAGAAACACTGGATTAATAGCATATCAGTTTGAACCATCAAAACGCGCATGCGCAGTATTAATAATACTCAAGAGTATATATAGACACCACCTTTGCCTGAATTTGAACGGACATTGAATTTCTATCAAAAAAGTGGGTTAGTTCCTGTTGGTGGTCGTAAAATGAGGCAAGTATTGGTGTGAGTTATTGCGAACAAGGCAATAAATTTGGACATCAAATGATAATGGTTTTAATTAAGTGGGTGTTAAATGTTGCTTTTAAGCCTGGGGCGTTAAAGCAGGGCTCATAACTCATTCAGGTCAGGGTGTGTAGTATCGCTCCATAAACACCAAAACTATATTCAGTCCAACTGAGCACGGGCGTGTAAATGCATAATGGATATGAAATTTTTTGAAGAAGTGGAGCTGATAGACTTATCAGTGCAAGATGCCGAAGAGATTTACTCTCTCATTGATAGCGAGCGAGAAGTGCTGGGAAGATACTTATCTTGGGTTAGCTCTGTTGTTGACATCGGTACTACACGTAAATACTTAAGCAGTAAAGTTT
>JAWUYS010000062.1:0-32328 GCA_034110685.1 Neptunomonas sp. | reverse complement strand
TTTAATACCACTGGCTATCCAGAAACGGCTGCCTTCATTGATAAGGTGGTCATAGGCAGGATCAATAAAGGCATAGATAGTAACGCTGTTGCCATCTTTGTTAAGCACAGTCTGTGCTATCTCCCCAACAGGGATCTGCTTGTAGAGAATGGGGTCGCCTGCACTAAGTGCGCCGGAGCCTTCGCTATGTAAGCGGATTTTTAAAGCCTTTTGAAAGCGTTTGTCAGTTAAGGTGCCTTTCTCAGACGCTTGATGATAATCACTGTAAAGCTGGTACACAGAAGTACGCTTTTTAGTCTTACTTGTTTGGGGAGGGTTAAAAAATGCAACTCCTCCGCGCAGTAATGCTGCTGCTGATTCAGTGCGCAATTCGAGACCGTCAATATTGGCGGTTAGATCGATGCCGCTGGCATTCCAAAAACGACTATTACTTTTGATCAGGTGGCTGTAGCGCTGCTCTATTGCCGCATGAATAATAACCTGTTTTCCTTCGGCATCCAGTTCGTAGTTAATAACTTCTCCTACGGGAAGTTGGCGGTACAAAACTGGTGCCCCTTTGGAAATAGAGCCTAGTTGCTCAGTACGTAACTCAATAGCTTTTCCCATACTGAGTTGGCGCTTAATAGGGGCTATTTCAAGTGCGTTATATGATCTCTTATCAGCACCTTGGCCTGGCTCTAGTTCAATGTAGCTGCCTCGTAACAATGAGCTGATATTACCTAAGTTCTCCAGAGAGATCTCAGGTTTTTGTAGCCAAAATTGCGATCCCTCTTTGAGAAGATCTTGAGCACGAGGGTCAATCAATAAAACACTATCTAGGTGCTTGAAATCATCCGTGAGAGTGACCTGTTTTACACGGCCAATTTGAATACCTCGGCTCTGCACAGTTGCTCCTTCACGAAGCTCTGTGGCGCCGGGGAACCTTAACGTAATCTCGATACCATCTTGTGCTGCTTCATAGTCATCATATAGAGGAAGAATCTGGCTGTTACTGGCTTCTGGGGCCGATTCATCGGGTGTTGAAAAGTGAATGCCGCCAGCAATAATTGAGGCGAGAGAGCCAATCTGAATATCTATTTTTGAAAAGTCGGCTTTGACTTTGATACCGCTAGCATTCCAAAAGCGTGTGTTTTCTTTAATGAGATAAGTGAAACGAGGCTCTATATAAGTCTCGATCAGTACTTTTTTTCCGTCGGTGCTGAGAGCGTGGCTGAGCACTTCACCTACCTCAATGTCGCGGAAGTAAACCTTAGCGCCTTGATAAACAGAACGAGCGTTATCGGCGGTTAGCGTGATGTAAAGACCACCAGAGTTTTTAATTGGTGGAGGGGGCTGATCAAGCGCTTCAAATTCTCGCTTAGACTCACCTTCCAGGCTTGGTTGGTAACTGATGTAACTACCAGAAAGTAATGTTTCTAGACCTCGAACACCGGAAAGTGATACTTGCGGCTCTACTAGCCAAAATTGTGCATTTTCGGTGAGTGATTTCTCTGTTTGTGGCACCATCTCAATCAGTGCTTTAATGCGTCTTAGGTCATCATCTATTTTTAATTCTTTGACCACGCCTGCTGGCAATCCACGATAAAATACCTTGGTTTTATTGGCTTCGAGACCTGCTGCAGAGTCAAAAATGACTTCAATTAAAATCCCTTTATTGTCGTAGTTTTTATAGACCAGCCAGCCTGCAATAATGGCGGCTAGTAAGGGTAAAAACCAGATGGCTGAAGGTAGGTGACGGCGGGTAATAATCGGGTCATGATCGCTCATGGGAAGACCTCAAGTTGTTCCAGGTGTTTGTCCCATATTAAGCGGGTATCAAAACAGTTGGCTGCTAACATAGTAAAAATAACGGCGGCGGCAAAGGCAGTAGCGCCGGTGTTGCCCGTGACACTGGCAAGGCTTCCTAGCTGAACAATAGCAGCAAGGATGGCCACAACAAAAATATCAAGCATAGACCAGCGACCGATCCACTCGACAAAGTGATACATCAGCATTTTTTGGCGCATATTGGTGGTCCAACCTAGCTGCACCGTCAACAAGAGAATGATTAAACCAACCACTTTCATGACAGGAATAATGATGGACGCCGTCAATACAACCAAGGCAATGCCAAGCATATCGTGTTCAAGAAGCTGTAAAACACCTTGCATGATGGTGGCAGGATCTCCTTTCCCTAGTGATTTAAACGTCATTATAGGCAGTAAGTTAGCAGGAATCAGCATGATCATTGATGCTAGTAGTAAAGCCCACGTATAGGCTACTGAATGCCGTTTGCGGCGGTGAAGGTGGGTGCCACAGCGAGGGCAAGGCTGCCCATCTTGATTTATCGAAGCTGGCTTTTCACAACGATGGCAAATAATAATGCCGCGCGTCAGTGCTGAGTGTTGCATTAACGCCTCTCCAGCTGTTCTATGCGTCGCCAAAAACGATGGCGATCAAGTTGAGTGGATGTCAGCAAAGTCACAACGATGAGCCCTGCTAAACTATACAAACCGATACCTGGTGTCACATCGGCTACATCCACGAGTTTCACAATAGACACTAGAATACCCAGCATATAGATTTCCAACATTCCCCAACTATCCAGCTGCTGGTAACTGCGCATCGCCCACGAAAGCAACGGCGCTGATTTATGGAACAATAAGCAGCCGCTTAAATAGGTCATGAGCAAAAGTTTCATAAGAGGAACAACAATTGCTGACATTAGGACGAGTGCTGAAACAGCATATAGATGGCTATCGTAAAGTGCTGTAACCGACATGAAAATGGTTTCTGATTGAGAAAGACCCAGTGTAGTAAGAGTCAAGATAGGAAATAAGTTGGCCGGAAAAAATAAGATTAAGCCTGCAACGGCAAGCGCCAATGTCCACTCAATAGAATGACGTTTGCTGGAAATGATTAAAGACTGACAGCGAGGGCAATGCGCTTCGTGTCGGTTGGGCATGGCACGACGATTCATTAATAGGTCACATTCTGGGCATACCCAGAATTTCCCCGGCTGTGTCGATGCTAAATCCCTGTCTGTCATAAGCCTCTATGGATCTGTTTTATTAAAGCGCAGTATGCCAGAAATGAGGATGTTATGGCTATCAGCGCAAAACAGCGTCTGGACAGATGTATGGGGTGTCGGTTTTCGTTATAGTAGGCCGCTTATATAGGAGATTTAAGATGTCAGATAATGCGGGTGATGTTACCCATTTACGTCGTGAGTATGTCTCTTCGGGGATAACTCGCGATACTATCGCCACAGACCCGTTCGTACAATTTACTGAATGGTTTGATGTAGCTTGTGAGGTTCGCCCTGATGATGCATCTTCTATGACTCTGGCAACTGCAAATAAGCAGGGAATGCCATCGGCAAGAATTGTATTGTTGAAGCATTTCGACGTTGAGGGTTTTGCGTGGTATACCGATTATCAAAGTCAGAAAGGCTGTGAGCTTGAAGAAAACCCACAAGCTGAAATTATGTTTTATTGGTACGGGCTAGAAAGGCAAATTCGTATTCAGGGGCGTGTTGAAAAGCTAACCCCAGAGCAAGCAGATAACTACTTTCATCAGCGCCCTATAGGGAGTCAGCTGAGCGCGGCTGCATCACAGCAAAGCCAGCCGATATCCTCACGTGAAGAGTTAGAGAAACGTGTAGAGCAGTTGCAATCCCAATATAAAAATCAAGAAGTGCCTTGCCCTGAACGTTGGGGCGGTTATCGTTTAATTCCTACCAAGTTTGAGTTTTGGCAGGGGCGGGAAAGCCGTTTGCATGATCGCTTCACTTACTCGTTAGATGAAGATTCGTGGGAAATTAAGAGGTTGCAGCCATGATAGACAGTGACATGATAGTTGTTGAAACAAAATCTGAATGTGATGCCGCCATTATTTGGATGCATGGGTTGGGGGCTGATGGTTCTGATTTTCCTCCAACTATTCCTTATCTTAAGCTGCCAGAAGAACTCGCCGTTCGTTTTATGTTCCCTAATGCGAAGGAGCAGGCTGTCACCATTAATGGTGGTTTTGTGATGCGCTCTTGGTACGATATTTTAAGTATGGGTAATGGTCGCGAGATTAATGAAGCGCAGCTAGACGTTTCGGTTGAGCGTATATCTGTTCTGATAACTGAACAAATTAAATCCGGTATAGCACCTGAAAGAATTCTGTTGGTAGGTTTTTCACAAGGCGGCGCTGTCGCTTATGAGACCGGTTTGAGTTATGTGGCAAAACTTGGTGGCATTGCTGCTATGTCAACGTACCTGCCGCGCCCCATCGAAGATATAAGCGCAGCAGCAGAGACAACGATGCCGATTTTGTCCATTCATGGAAAGCAGGATGATGTCGTTCCGTTAACCTTGGGCGAAAATGCGGTTATGCAGTTACAAATGAAAGGTTACAGTCCTGATTGGCAAACATTTCCGATGGCTCATGAAGTATCAGTAGAGTCACTGAGTGTTTTAGGGCATTGGATAAGTGAACGATTAAGTAATTAGAGGGTTTTTTAATGCAAATAACTGATAATGCCGTGGTCTGTTTTCATTACGCATTGATCAATGATCAGGGCGAAGTGTTGGATGGATCTAAAGGTGGGGATCCTATTCCCTATTTACACGGATTCCATAATATTGTGCCCGGTTTAGAAAAAGCGATGGCGGGGCGTTCTGCAAATGAGCACTTTCGTGTATCACTGACGCCATTAGAAGCTTACGGCGAAATAGATGAAGAAAAAATCTACGACGTTGAGCGCTCACTGTTTGCTGATATGTCAGAGCTGGCCGTTGGATTGATGTGCCATATGACCAATGAATCAGGCGAAGATGAAGTTGTCAGCGTTATTGAAATCGAGGACGACGTCGTTACTGTAGATGCCAATCACCCATACGCTGGTGAAAGCCTCACATTTGATGTCGAGATCGTATCAATACGAGAAGCCACAGCACAAGAAATTCAAGCCGGCCAGGCAACTCCTGTATAATAAGCTAGGTTCATCCCCGGCGTTTGTCATCTCAAACGCCTTTAGACTTTCTCCCGCCATTCTAACTCTCCGATATGTACATTTAGCCACTCAAAGCCAATCTTTCTAGCGACAGCCGCTGCGCCGTCCAAGCTTTTGAACTCTCTTTCTTTCTTACTGCGCTGCAGATCCAACGTAATGACATTGTTGTCTTTTGCGATGAATTTAAGTGTCCATCCTCGTGACATGGCAATGGGTGTTGCCTGACAAGACTCAAACACGCCGGCATTAAAAAGAAGCTTTATTTCTTTTTCTTGCATTGTCTTATTCTCTTAATGATTAGTCTTAAATAACTTATGATAAGTATAAAATATATATTGATAAATCGCAAATAAATAACAATAAAAAACCGTATGTAACTATTTGTTTTTTAAGGATTTTTAATAAAGTTTTTGTGGGTGCTTTATGTTTTAACGCGGTGGGTTTAACTCTTTGATTATAAAGAGATTTTTGGCATGAGGTTTTTATGTTTTTTTATGAAAAAATTATAAAAAAACAAATAATCAAAAATTAATATCGAATAATCTAATACTAGTTTTGATTATTTGTGTTGTATTTTGAATGCACGCTATAAAAGCGTGGTAGTGCTACTGAAATAGGGGGGCTTTAAACGTTTTTTATTAAGAAAAAACAAAGGTTTTAACAATAAATGCCGATGAATCCCTCTTGAAGACGGTATTTAGACTATCTTGTAATTAGTTTGCCAAGGAGATTTTCCACTATGGTTTTGCCTGAACACCTGACCATCATTGAAATTGCACAGTGGAAAGAGATATTTCTCTCTCAGGTCAGAGAGTCTTCTGTTCTGTATGTCGATACCTCTACTCTTAAGAAAATCGATTCGACGGGTATTCAGTTGTTGTTTGCTGTGAAGCAAGCGCTGCAAGCAAAAGAGGGAGATATACATTGGTCAGGAAATTCGGATGTATTGTCAAAAAATGCACAATGGTTAGGTATGAGTGATGCCTTAGGTATTGCTTGGTAGATTTTTTGGAGATTGTAAATGGCAACAGTTTTAGTTGTTGATGATTCGGTATCTTTACGCAGCATGGTGACCTTTACATTAACAAAACAAGGTTATGATGTTGTTGAGGCTGAAGATGGAGAAGAGGCCTTAAGTAAAGCAAAAAATACTGTGTGCGATCTGGTCTTAACTGACGTTAATATGCCGAAAATGGACGGTATTACTCTCTGTGCCGAGTTACGTAAGTTAAAGTCGTTTAAGTTTACGCCAATCTTAATACTGACCACTGAAAACTCTCAGGAAATGAAGCATAAAGGTAAAGCTGCAGGTGCAACGGGTTCGTTGGTAAAGCCGTTTAATCCCGATACCTTGTTGTCCACTTTAAAACGTGTCGTGCGGTAACCTTATATGAGCATTGATCTATCCCAGTTTATTCCGATTTTCCTTGAGGAGAGCTTTGAAGGGCTTGAGGTCATGGAGTCGAGCCTTCTAAATCTTGAAGAAGATGATGCTGAAGCCATCAATGCTATTTTTCGAGCAGCACACTCAATTAAAGGAGGGGCGGGCACTTTTGGCTTCTCTAACATTACTGATTTTACTCATGTAGTTGAAACACTCATGGATGAGTTACGCGCAGGGCGTAGATCATTTAGTGACTCGCTAAAAAGCGTTTTACTGTCAGCCGTTGACTGCATACGTTTATTACTTGAAGCGGCACGAGATGGTATTTCATGTGATGACCCTCAAATAAAGCAAGTACACCAACAATTAGAGGCAGAGTTATCTTTTAATAATGAAGATAAGGCAACCAGTGTTGAGAGTGGACTTGAAACAACAGAAGTGTCCTCACCTCCGACTCCGTTCACGGAAACTCAAGGTTGGGTAATTGATTTTTCTCCCGCTCCTCATCTATTGATGACAGGAAATGAGCCCATCTTATTGATGTCTGCATTAGCTGATTTAGGGCAGCTAAACACTCATGTAACTACAGATCAGGTACCCAGTTTAGGTGAGTTGAATCCAGAAGAGTTGTTTTTACATTGGAAAATTGATCTCTACAGTGATTGCAGTGAGCTGGCTGTACGTGAGGTTTTTGAATGGGTAGAAGACGATTGCTCATTATTCGTTTTACCTTTGCAAAAGTTGGCAGATGTCATTCCTGAAGAGAGTGTTCCAAATGACTCTGTTTCTGCCGAGGTCGCTTTTGAGGACGTTACAGAACAACCTTGTAACGCTTTGCCATCAGAAAGCGCTAGTTTAGAACAAGCCAGTGTTAGTGACAGTCAGGAAACGACAAATCTTAAGGTGAGTGGTGACTCGTCCGCAGTTCCTGTACCAAGCGGAAGAAAAGGTCAGGCTGACCAGGGCTCTATTCGCGTGGGCATCGATAAAATTGATGGGCTGATTAATCGAGTTGGTGAATTAGTCATTACCCAGTCTATGTTAGGGCAAGTTGGTTTAGAGATGTCTGACTGTGATCATCCGGGGGTTGAGCGTCTAAATGACGGTTTAGTTCAGTTAGAAAGAAACACTCGTGACCTGCAAGAAGAGGTGATGAGAATTCGGATGTTACCTATCAGTTTTGTGTTTAACCGTTTCCCAAGAATGGTACATGACATCAGTAGTAAATTGGGAAAGCTAGTTGAGTTGACGCTGTCCGGAGAGCAAACCGAACTTGATAAAACGGTTATGGAGAAAATAGGGGATCCATTATTACATTTAATACGCAACGCTTTAGATCATGGTTTAGAAACACCGCAAGAGCGCATCGCTGCGGGAAAAGCTGAGAGCGGGACAGTCCACTTGAGTGCTTCTCATCAAGGTGGCTTTATTATCATCCAAATCAAGGATGATGGAAGAGGTTTAGACACCGATAAAATACGAGAAAAAGCCTTGTCCAGTGGCCTTATTACGGCCGATCAATTACTTAGTGATACAGATATTCATGACTTGATCTTTGTACCTGGTTTTTCCACTGTAGTAGACGTTAATGATCTTTCCGGCAGAGGTGTCGGTATGGATGTGGTACGCCGTAATATTGAATCCTTAGGAGGGCATGTTGCAGTGGTGTCTGAAATAGGAGAAGGGTCTACTTTTACTGTTAGTTTACCTCTAACGCTCGCTATTCTTGACGGGCAGTTAATACAAACGCATCACGAAATTTATATCATTCCGTTACTCTCAATCATCGAATCTATTTGGGTATCAACCGAATCTCTGAATGCTGTTGCAGGTCGGGGGCGTTTATTTCTATTCAGGGATGAATACATTCCGGTCATTAATCTCAGCGATGTTTTTGGTCTGAGTGAAACGCCTAAAAGCTTCACTAATAGTTTAATGGTGGTTGTTGAGGGGGGAGGTAAAAGAGCCGGCTTAATTGTTGATGAGTTGCAAGGCCAGCAGCAGGTAGTCATTAAGAGCTTAGAAACAAATTATAAGCGAGTAGAAGGTTTTTCAGGTGCAACGATTTTAGGTACAGGACAAGTGGCGTTGATTCTTGATGTGGCAGGTGTCATGAAAATGGGGCTGGATTCATCAACAAATCGGTATTTTTCCGCAATCAATAAGGATGATGGATGCTTATCGGCAAAGGTGGATATATGACAGAAGCAGTAGAGCCCTTACTTCTGGAAACTCGTCAATTTCTGACTTTTATTTTAGCTGAAGAAGAGTATGGGATAGATATTTTACGTGTGCAGGAAATTCGTGGATGGATTCCTGTAACGCGCATTCCCAATTCACCTGATCACATGAAAGGTGTGCTTAATTTACGTGGAGAAATCATCCCAATTATTGATTTACGTATTCGTTTTGGTTTTGAGAGTAGAGAGTATGGAGCCACGACAGTGGTTATCGTTGTTTGGGTTAATGGCCTTGAAAGTGAGCATTGTATGGGGATTGTCGTTGATGCTGTCGCGGACACCTATGATGTATCCAATCATGAAATTCAGCTGGCACCTTTAATCAGGAATGGCATAGATCCAAAGTATTTTGAAGCGTTGGCAACAGTGAACGAAAAAATGGTAGTTCTGTTGGATTTAGACTATTTGATGAACTCGGATGAGTACAGCCGTGTTGATCCTGACAGATTGCAATAGCAGACTAATTTGAATATTTATCAAACAGAAATTGTTCAAGCGACCACTCTGTTTGAGGAGAGAACTAGATGAAAGTTAACATGCCAGTGACTGACCACGAAAGACACGTAACCCCTGGGCAGGAGTTGGTGACTCAAACTGATCTTAAGGGGCGGATAACTTATGTAAATCCGGCTTTTATTCAGGTAAGCGGTTTTAGCGAAGAGGAACTGGTCGGGCAGAATCATAATGTTGTCCGACATCCAGATATGCCTCAAGAAGCGTTTGAAGACCTGTGGTCAACATTAAAGCTAGGACGTCCTTGGTGCAAAATGGTAAAAAATCGCTGTAATAACGGTGATTTTTATTGGGTAAAAGCAAATGTGACCCCCGTATACAAAAAGGGACAAATTGTTGGTTATATGTCAGTGCGTACGACGCCTACTGATGCTGAAAGACAGTCTGCTGAAATACTCTATACAAAGCTACGTAATAAAGAGGCTCGGTTATCTGACCCTGCCAAAATCCCCACACAAATACTCGATAAGAAATTGTATAACTGGGCAGCAATAGCTTTAGTAGTGATGTTGCTAGTCGCTGGAGGGTTATATAGCTCAGGACAGGCTTCACTTATAGCGCTTGGCCCATTTGCTGCCTTTCTTATTATGCTTTTTGGGGCGATAAGTTGTATCAGGACATATGTGAAGCAACCACTGACTGAAACTATTGCCACACTTAAACGAGTGAGTGAAGGAGATTACCATACTGACATAGAGGTCGAGCAGGAGGGGGAGATTGGTAGTCTTAATCGAGCTGCGAAATCATTAGCGATTAAGCTGGGCTTCGAAATTAATGAATCCCGTTTGGAAGCATTACGTTCAAGCCGAATCACACAAGCGCTCGATAGTGTTTCATCTAATGTAATGATGGCAGACCCTACGGGGCGAATTATCTATGTAAACGATGCCATTCTTAACATGTTTAATATTGCTCAGAATGACATTTGCACTGACTTGCCAAAGTTTGATTATAAGCTCTTGCTGGGAAGCAATATCGATGAGTTTCATGCGGATCCAGCTCATCAAGAAAGGTTACTAGAAGCGCTAAAATCATCATTTGAAAGCCGAATTTGTGTGGGAGGACGTACCTTTATTTTATTGGCTAACCCAGTATTTTCTCCTGATAAAGAACGTTTAGGTACGGTGGTTGAATGGAAAGATTTAACGGACCAACTGCAAGCAGAAAAAGCAATTGAGAGACTGATTCAAGATGCATCTAGTGGCAATTTGAGCCAACGTTTAGACGATTCCGCTTACGAAGGTTTCATGAAAAATGTAGCTTCCGGCGTTAATGAAATGCTGGATGCTGTCGTTGAACCGGTGAGAGAGGCTAAACGTGTATTGCTTGCCTTGGCTGATGGTGATCTAACACAGAATATGCAAGGTAATTTCTCCGGAGAATACGGAGAACTAAATGATGCATTGAATATTTCGATGAATAAGCTCCAAGATATGGTGAGTGAAATCCGCTCAGCTGGCGCTAACATCACCACGGGTGCATCTGAAATTGCTCATGGCAATGCAACGCTGAGCCAGCGAACTGAAAGCCAGGCTACAAGCTTGCAAGAAACAGCAGCGAGCATGGAGCAGATGACAGGTACCGTGAAGCAAAATGCTGTAAACGCTCAAGAGGCGAGCCGGCTTGCAGAGCAAGCTAAGGTGCTAGCTGATGACGGTAGTGCGATATCCGAGAAAGTTGTTAGCTCCATGGGCGACATCAGCAAGAGCTCTAAAAAGATTGCGGAAATCATCAGCGTTATTGATGAAATTGCTTTCCAGACCAATTTACTAGCACTTAACGCAGCAGTTGAAGCAGCAAGAGCTGGCGAACAAGGCCGAGGATTTGCAGTGGTAGCTGCTGAGGTTCGTAATCTTGCGCAGCGAAGTGCTAGCGCGGCGAAAGAGATTAAACATCTGATTAGCGATAGCGTAGAAAAAGTGGAAGAAGGCGGCCACTATGTTGATGAATCGGGGCGTGCATTGAATGAAATAATGCAAGGAGTCTTGAAGGTATCTTCGATTATCCACGAGATTGCAGAAGCTAGCCGAGAACAAGCCAATGGTATAGAGCAAGTTAACTTAGCTGTTACTGCTATGGATGAGGGTACTCAACAAAATGCTGCGCTTGTTGAGGAGGTTGCCGCGGCTTCTGAGTCGATGGATGAACAAGCACAGCAGCTGCAGCATCTTGTAAATGTATTCAAGGTGAGCAGTATTACACCATCAAATGTTACTCACCTACCGGCAATCAATATTAAGAACCAGGGATGGAAGACAAAGCATTTAAATTCACAACAGAACGCGCAAATTCCTGAAACAGGTTCATATAAAAGCGAAGCCATTATTATGAAGGAAACACCTGATGATACTGAGTGGGAAGAGTTTTAATGTGAGGTAGTGTAATTTGATTCATAAGGATCTTGAAAAAACAGCTGTGATTGGAATAGTCGCATCACCTGAACGGGAATTTGTTTTTACTGACCAGGACTTTGAAACCATACGAAGTCAGCTATATGCACATGCCGGTATTGCCTTGTCTGATTATAAAAAAGATATGGTTTATAACCGCTTGGTTAGGCGGATCAGAACCTTGTCATTGGATGGCTTTAGCGCTTACTTCTCTTACCTAAAAAGCAATGTAGGAGAGTTTCCGCTTTTTATAAACGCATTGACGACCAATTTGACCGCGTTTTTTAGAGAAAGTCATCATTTTGAATTTCTAAAACAAGTAGTGATACCTGATGTAGCAGCCAGCGGTTCGCAGCGGATTCGAATCTGGTCCGCAGGCTGTTCCATGGGAGAGGAGCCTTATAGTCTAGCAATGGCCTTAAGCACGACCGATATTGATTTGCGTGAATGGGATATGAAAATACTAGCGACAGATATCGACTCTGACGTGCTGGAAATTGCTCAAACAGGTATGTATGGGGCAGATCGTATTGATGCTATGCCGCAGGTATTTCAAACGCGCTTCTTTAGAAAAGGGCGAGGGCAGTATTCAGGTATGGTAAAAATTGCAGATGAGCTTAGGGGAATGGTTACATTCAAAGAGCTAAATTTAATGCATTCCTGGCCAATGAAAGGGCCTTTAGATGTGATTTTTTGTCGTAACGTTATGATCTATTTTGATAAAGAAACACAAAAGCTACTTTTAAACCGTATGGCAGATTTATTAAAACCAGGTGGGTTTCTTTTTGTAGGTCATTCAGAATCACCCTTTCGGTTAACGGACCGGTTTAAATTGATCGGTAATACGATTTATCAAAAGGACTATTGATATGGTCGTAAATTGCTTGGCTCCTACTGGGGAGCAGTCACAGCGAGTATTGCCAGGCTTCGAAAATTTCAATCGATATTGGCTTGAGTCACGAAGTTGTTTCGCCGTAAAAATTAAACCGGGTGAGTACTATGTTACTCAAAGTAATGAAGCCATTACTACTATTCTCGGTTCGTGTGTTGCCGCTTGTGTTAGAGACCCTATTACAGGTGTTGGCGGGATGAATCATTTTATTCTGCCCTTCGCTGAAAGTAACCGAGCAACCGATTGGTCTGATTCTTCGCGATATGGTGCCTATGCCATGGAGACGTTGATTAATGCCGTTATGAAATTTGGCGGTGTTAAGGAGCGCTTAGAGATAAAAATTACAGGTGGCGGTCGCATGGTCCAAGGAATGAGTGATATTGGTGAGCAGAATATTAGATTTGTGACTCAATACCTACTGGATGAAGGGTTCGATATTCTATCAGCGGATGTTGGTGGTGAGCAGCCGCGTAATGTTGTTTACTTGCCTCAGGAAGGGCGCATGCTAGTGAAAAAACTAGCCACTTTACACAATAAGAAATTATTGGCAGCTGAAAGTAACTTTAAAAATAGATTGGCTGCTGAGCCTATAGGTGGTGATGTTGAGCTATTTTGAGCGAGAAAAAAAGGAGGAGTACATGGAACGTATTAAAGTCTTAATTATTGATGACTCCACTCTGATATGTCACGTGATAACAGAGGTTTTATCCGCTGATAGTGCTTTTGAGGTTGTGGGTGCCGCTCATGATCCTTATGAAGCGAGGAACATGATAAAAGAGCTCAAACCCGATGTACTTACGCTTGATATTGAAATGCCCAAAATGGATGGCATTACTTTTTTACGCAACTTGATGAGGTTACACCCTTTACCTGTCATTATGTTATCGACCTTTACGGCTAAAGGAACTGATGAAACTTTGACGGCATTGGCCATCGGCGCGGTTGATTATATGCCAAAACCCCTAGCGGGCGCGCAAGGAATGGCGATGAGTGACTTTGCTGAAGAGTTAAAAGGTAAATTAAAAGCGGCAGCAAGCTTAAAAAATAAAATAGTAATGAGCCTTCCTCAAGCATCGCGCCAACACTCTTCGCCTGTACTTAAACCACTGAACTTAGACAATAGCGCAGGACGACAGAGTGTCATTGCTATTGGCGCATCGACGGGAGGAACAGAGGCATTACAGGAAGTTCTCTCTGTTTTACCTACGGATATTCCTCCTATTGTCATAGCTCAGCATATATCCGCTTCATTTAGTGCTCGTTTGGCAAAACGCATAGACCTGAAAAGTGCGATCTCTGTGGTAGAAGCTACTGATGGTTTAGCATTAGAGCAAGGTGTTGCTTATTTTGCACCGGGAGGGCGTCACCTTAAAGTAGAGCGTCATGGCAAAAGATTAATATGTAAAGTGGAAGATAGCGCTTTAGTTAATCGCCATAAACCTTCTGTTGGTGTGCTGTTTGACTCACTAAATGCAGCAAATGTAGAGATTGCTATCGCTATCTTATTAACTGGCATGGGTAGTGATGGTGCCGAAGCGATGCTTCGTTTAAAGCAGAAGGGAGCCTATACGATTGCCCAAAATGAAGAAACTAGTTTGATATGGGGCATGCCTGGTTCGGCCGTTAAATTGGGAGCTGCGGTGGATATCTTACCGCTCGAAAAAATATCTCAAGCGTTAGTTAAAAAGCTAAAAACATAATAGTGCTAAAGAACGGATTTTAATGATGAATAAAAACACAGGGTTAATTGTTTTAGTTATTTCATTATTAGTACTTATTGTTGGCGAAAGTATGGCTATTCCTAGTGTTCGTTGGGCTGCTGAAATGGGTTTGTTTTTTGGGGTTTTTCTGCTGGGGCTGCCGTTTATTAAAGGCAGTAAATTGCCTTCTGATGATACTGCTCAGCAAACGTTCGCTGCACAGGGAAAAGAGCTTTTAACTCCAGTCTTTGATGAAGTAGAGCTAATAATAGCTCATGAAGTATTGACTATTAAGCATGAAGTGACACGTATTGATGGAATAATTAAAGAAGCTGTTCAGGCATTAGATGAGAGCTTTAAAACCGTCAATTTGCTTTCTAGTCAACACAGAGAGCTTTCAAGTGTACTCTTGAATAAAGCCAATAATCGTACCGAAGCCGCTGATGCTTATAACTATGTTAGCGAACATGCCCAGATGATAGACACTTTAGGAGATCAGCTCGAAGCTGTACTGAATGATGTGGTTAGGTCGTTACAGTTTGAGGACTTGTCTTCACAGGCATTAGCCGCATTAAACCAGAATGCTCATTCACTGACCCAAGTCGCTGAGCAGCTGAAGTTGATATCATTTCAGGATGCTACGCAAACACAAATACAGCTACATAACTTATTGCATAGTTGCCGTGCCATAAGGCTACAGCAATCGATAGCCGTTAAGCGTCCTGTTACCCAGATTGGGATGCATGCGGGGGAAGTTGAAGTTTTTTAAGGAAAGAATCCAGCGATGCTATCTTAGCCAAGTGCGCGGTGAATGTTGGATATGTATGGCGCGACTCGAAGAGTATTTAAAACTATTGATTTAGATCAATTTTTATTGTTTAACGCAAAGCTGCTGTATATAAAATACTGATAAATATCAATTGGATACCATTAGTAATGGTAGCTTTGAGCACAAAGGTTGAGCTATATCAATTTTTTCTAATGTGTTCGCGTGTAACCTATCTCTAATGATAAAGAATTCTCTATGAGGTGATGGTTATGTTTGGTATTGATCCCTATGTTATGGAAACTCTTATACCCAGTTTGGTGGGGGTAGCTGCAATGGCAGGTGCAATGATATGGGGTTTCATAAAAATTCGTCATCTGATGAACGATGACCAATCTGGAAAATAGTTTGAGTCTTCTAAAAAAACCCGCCTTTGCGGGTTTTTTTGTTTTATCTTCACACCTTTTCAACTCTTCTTGTTCAAAGCATTAGGTATAATACTGCTTATATTAAATATGTATGAGAATTAAGTTTAAGCTTGAAATATCTCATAGTGAAATTCCCCCTTTTTTCTTGTCATCGATAGGGAGTTATTAGAGGGTATAACTAGTGGCAGATTATCAAATACAACCACTGTTATCAGAACACAAGTTAGCGCTTTCCCAATTCTATAAGCGTAATCAATACAAGGGTAAGGTAAAAGATACTGATAGGGTTTGGGTCATGATCCAAGCAGGTAATCAGGTTGTGGGTGCCGCGCGTTTTTGTCAGCAAGCAGGTTGTACGGTGTTACGAGGTGTTTGGATTGAAAGAGAGTTACGTACTCAGGGTTTAGGACATCAGTTACTACAGTATTTACATTGTGAAGGTGAACTCGACGGCTGTTATTGTTTCCCCTATCTTCACCTAGAAGTGTTTTATGCTACGCATGGCTTCAAGCGCGTAGAGCCTATTCCCATTTTGTTACAGCCAATTTTAGAGCGTTATAATCGGAAAAATGAGCAAGTGCTCTTAATGGTTAAACAAGCATAACTAAGTAAGGTCTGTGATTCGAGACACTGCTATTTAGGTGCAGTTATTTAGGTTTAGGTGAAAAACGTACTTGCTCTGTATTTAGGGAGAATTCAACAGTGACCGGCGACAGTGTTGTTTTATCAGCTTCACTTGCGGTATCACGCTCAGTATATTCGATAGCAATGAGTCGGCCTTGGTTGTCAGGCTCGATGCTAACAATGTTTATCCTATCCCCAATAAAAATACTATCGATATGCTTGATCGTATGTCGTTTGGTATCTTGTGAAAACAGTCCCAAATAAAAAAATACACCAGACCCTTGGTTTGAAACACTAAAAGGGGCTGCGAATATTATCTGATTGTCTTTAATGTCTGCATTAATAGTTCTGATCGTATCAAAATCAAGAGAAATGCTACCGCGCTCTTCACCAAAGGAATATTGGCCTGTGGCCCAGCGTTGCATCTCCTGTTTCTTAATCTCGTTTAACGGCACAGCAATTGGCGTACTGTCTTGCTCTGGAAGAAATACTATAAAGTCTTCCAAAGTACGTATGCTGAATAATGACAGCATTACTTTTGAGTAGCCTTTTTTTTCAGCTTCGCGCATCAGCTTATCGTATTGCACTACTTCACCATCCGCTAACTCAATATAAATATCTGCGTTAGTGTAATTGAAACGATAAATGCCCATAATTATTACAATAGCAGGCAGGATGATTAAGGATGATAGGGTTATCCAAAAGCGTTTTTTAAAAGCCATTGTATCCTCCGAAGCTGTATGTCGATGTACGCCATAATTAATTTTTTAGCAGCTTTGTCTTACGGGTGCTGATGCTATCAACTCTCGTTATGAACAGAATGTAGCAAGTTATATAGGTTCGGAACAAGTAAAAGCCTGATCTATATAGGGTAATGTTCTTTTAAGCTTGTAGAAAAGGTGAAGGCACTAATAGCTCTATGTTGTACTTATTTACGCACTTTGTGACGCTTTGATTAAAAAGTAGCCAGTGGTTGGATCCCTTAATCTGTGGGCTTTAGGGGAGATGTTCAATTGAAACTGACATACTTATCCACAGAAAGTGTGTGTATCCCGAACGAAAGAGTGACTCCACAAATCAAATACTATTTATCGGGTTTTCGATAAGAGCTCATTTATTGTTTAGGCCTATCTTTGTGCATTGTGTGTCGTATGTTTTTTTGAAGACTTGTACAAAAAACGAACAAAGTGCAGAATTAAAGAAGCTACACACGAAGGGAGGTCGTTACGATGATAGCATCGCAAATTTTCTCGAGCGTTGGCATTGGCTCTCTGATAGGTATTCTATTGGGCTTGTCTAGCTCACCTGTCGTTGGCTTAGTAGTCGGTTCAATCACTGCACTACTGGCATCCTTAATTGGTTTGAAAACCCCCGCAACAGATGATTCAGATTCTCAGGTTTTAACAAGCTCTCAACTTAAACTGGCGGGTATACGTACGGGCTCTTTCGGGCTCGCCTGTGTATTGGGTATTGTCGTTGGTATTTATATGCGAACGCATAATGTGCTTTCGCCAGTAGAGCCAACCCTTGAAGTTCAGTTTAATGAGTTGACTCAAATTGGCTTTAGCCCAAAAGAAGCTAGAGACCTGCTGGTTATCAAAAGGTTTGGCAATAAAAGTACTGCAAACAAAGGCGAAAGTTCAGCAGCAACGCAATCGTTGGAAAAAACAGTACTGTTCGCAACTGATTCTGCGCTATGTGAACAGATTGCCGTTGATCGTTTTGAAAGTTTTACTGCCTTGATTAGCTTTTATCGCTCTTTAGAGTTAAACGAGCTTTCTGCGATGGCAGTGGCAATTAATCAGCATGTAAATGATGACGATACAAGGATGGCTATTATGAAATCCACACTGGCAGGTATATGTACACCCGTATAGCCCGTTCTCTTAAGGGCTGTGTTTGTTTCTTTATATTGGTATGTTCAACTGTCGTTATGGCACAGCCAGCGCAACAGGTGTTAGAGCGCGTGAGTCAATCGGTTGTTAAAATAGAAACTGGAGCCTCATCTGCCACGGGTTTTATTTGGAAAGATACTCAGTTTGTTGTGACTTCGTTGCACGTAGTCGATGGGCAGCGGAACATTACAGCGAACTATGTGAATGCTAACGGGCAGATTGTTGCGTCTTCAGCGGCGACCGTTGAGCGTGTGTTGAAAAAATCTGATCTGGTCATGCTGCGTCTTAAAAACCCACTAAAGCGGCCGGTATTAAAGGCTAACTTATCTCCCTTAAAAATTAAGCAATCGCTTGATGCGGTAGGTTTTCCTCTCAATATTGCGGGATATAGCAGCACTGAAGTTAAAGTGCGCTTTGGAGGGGACCAACTGCGATCTATCTTGCCTTCCAAAGTATTACAAAAGATAGGCGAGTACCCAAGCATCACTCTGAAAATATTAAATCTAGAAGGTAATCTAGTGCCTGGGTTATCGGGTGGTCCTATTGTTGATAACGAAGGGCAAGTGGTGGGTATTGTTGATGGAGGCCTAGAGAGTGGTGCTATTGGTATAAGCTGGGGAATCCCTGCGAGTGAATTACAGCTACTTGCCCAATCAACCGATAAAAAACTCCCTAATACTTCAGGTATTACTGAGCTGTTCGCTGCTGATCTAGACGCCAATGTTGGGCAGACGCAGGTGGTAGGGGATATTCGTTTAACTAAGTTACGCAGTCGTTCTTTTCAGCAGTTAGCTGAAACAGCGGATGACAAATTAGGTCTTAATCAGCTTGCCGCGTTATTTAATGGGTTTAACCCTTATGCTTTTAACTATGATATTTATCAGGATATGGGTTCAGGGGCGATGATCGTTGTGCCTATGGGAGCTGATATTAGTGAGGATGACGACCTTACGGTGGTAGAGCTTGGTGATGCGCGTATGGAAATGGTGTTTGATATTTGGCGTGTTAATAACTTAAACGAAGCGCAATATTATTCTATAGAATTTGAAAATATATTGACGGAGTTGGATAACTATTCACAAGTTTTTCCCGATCCATATTGGAGTTACTTAACACCGCTATCTCAGTTCGGAGTGACGGTAAACCGCAAAGCGATTTATCGTAATATTTTTAATGGCATGATGTGGCAAACAGATAAATACTACTTCGAAACGCTGGCAACCAACGGCTCAACGTTACTTGCGGTTGCTGCTGTTAATCACGATAACAGCCCCGAGATGCTTCAGCTTGAATTGTGGTGCAGCCAAGGAGGCTTTCACAATGAATGTGAGCAAGTTACTGCTTCAAGAAAGTTGTGGGCACAAATGGTTTTAGGTGTGCAGTTTGCTAGTTTTCCTCAACATCAAATGCAGTAATTATCAGAGGGGGGCTGATTTAGTCTCTCAAACTGATCAAAATCAAGAGCTTTACATCAACTGATCAAAAAGTAGACATGGATTGAAGCCCATACAGATGGGGCTTTAAGTGAGATGTTAAGTTGTAACTTACATACTTATCCACAGTATATGTGTGTATCTTTATATTCAAAAATAATTTGAAACTAATTATTCTATTATGCTGTTTTTCGTAAGTAATACCTAAGTGACAATAGCTGCTCTCTTTTAATGAAAGTAGGATTGTTACAATGCACAGCAGAGCTTTATTGGCAGCAAGTGTTGCTCTATTGGTAAGTTTTTCAAGCCCAACATATGCCGATGTACCGCAAGTCGAGGTTGTTGCTGAGTTTGAGCAGCGTCCGGGTAACCCATCGATTACGCCAGAGGGGCGTATATTACTGAGTATTCACCCATTGGATCATCCTGCACTTAAAGTTGTAGAGTTGAATGCTATTGGCACCTTGGTTCCTTACCCTAATGAATCATTTTCAATGGGAAAAGATTCAGAGGCTCAAGCAGTTATCGCGATAAGAACGGATGACAATGGTATTGCCTGGATTCTCGATTTAGGTAAAAGAGTATTAACGGGGTGGGATACGAAGCATGATAAGCAAGCTAAAAAGATAGTCCTACCAGAATCCGTTTTATTACCTACAAGCTTCCTTCAAGATTTTGCATTAGACCAAAAGCGAAATCGTATTATTATTGCAGATATGACACAAGGTGATTTGAAAAGCGCACCTATACCTGCTTTTATCGTGGTTGACCTTGTTTCAGGAAAGGCTAAACGTCTTGCTGAAAGTCATCCTTCGATGATGCCTGACTTTCCTAATGGTTTCGCACTTAACCCTATTACCATCGACCCTAGTTACACTTGGGTATACTTTGGGGCGTTACATGGGAAAAGTGTATATCGAGTTCCTGCATCAAGCTTTGATGGAGATAGCCTAACCGTTGAGAGCAGTATTGAAAAATATGGACCTAAATCTTATTCAGATGGAATCACCGTTGATAGTGAACAAAATATCTATATTACGGATATTGAGAGTAATGCAATCGGGGTAACAACACCTGAAGGCTATAAACTTTTAGCATCACTAGATGAAGCTCAATCATGGCCTGATGGATTGTCGTTTGGCCCCGATGGATATGTATATGCAACGGTTAATCAGCTGAATCGTACTGCAGCGCTTAACAATGGTGTTGATGAGGGTGTAGGCCCTTATCAACTGGTTCGAGTTAAAGCGCTAGCTAAAGGTAAAACTGGCCGCTAACGCATGATAGTTACATGGTTGGGATCTCCAACCATGTGATTTCAATCTGCAGTGGGGTACTACTGATTTTATTTATAGAGAAGCTCGCTAACATTTCTAGCGTTTAGGTATTAATACTTTTTAACAATTCTGTCGTGCTGTTGATGCTGGCATATGACGAGCTAAGCGCTGCCATAAACGCTGCATGCACATGGGCTGCGGGTACTGTTGTGCCATTAAATTCCAGATCACGTGCAGCACAAGCATCATGTGCCACGGATACCTCAAAACCCAAATCTACCGCTGCACGAACGCCTGCATCTATACACATATGGCTCATTGCACCCACAACAATTAGTTTTTCTACTTTCAGTTTTTTAAGTACTTCTTGAAGCTCGGTATCACGAAAACTATTAGGTTTGTGCTTGAGAATAACTGCCTCATTTTCTAGTGGAGTAACTGAGTGATGAATTTTTGCACCCTCTGATCCCTCTAAAAAGAATGGCGCGTCAGCTGTTAAAAATTCATGGCGGACATGCACTACTGGCAAGCCTTTATTTCGAAATTCTGCCAGTAATTTAGCGCCTTGCTCTGCTGCTGCTTCAGTACCACTGAGAGGCCATTTTCCTGCTGAAAAGTAGTCATTCTGAAAGTCGATTAATAATAATGCTGTATGAGTCATCAGTGTTCTTCCTTTTAGTGTGTGAAGTCTATCTTGAAGTGTTGTGACTATTATCTTAAAAAGCAGATCGATATACTGGAGTCATAACAGGCATATAAAAGGTTGAAACTGACAATGAGCCAGGTCCGTATAGGAATTATTGATTACCCAGGTGCACTGCAATCTGCTGTTCAAGGTCTTAAAGAGATGTTTATTGCGGCAAACCGTATCTGTGAACAGCAAGATCTGAATATTGCTTTTGATATAGACATATACAATGTTGAGCAGGTCTCAGCATTTCCAACTAATAAATTTTTAGAGAAGAGACGCACGGGTTCTCCATTACAGGTTGTGATCCTTCCTCCTTGCCTGGAAGGTGAGTACTACCTCAGCCCAGATCAAACCCTAAAGCACGGATTGCTAGAGCTGCGTGCACAAGGGGTGATACTTTGCTCTGTATGCGCGGGGGCTTTTATTCTGGCATCTTGTGGGTTATTGGATCAGCGCCCCGCGACGACACATTGGGGGTTGGCTGAGCGCTTTAGCAAGGCTTATCCCAGGGTACACTTAGACAGTAATAAAATATTGATAAATGATACTGATCTTATTACAGCGGGTGGCCTTATGGCATGGTTGGATTTGGGTTTGGAGCTGGTGGCTCAGTTCACCCAACCGCGCATAATGCGATTACTAGGTAAGTATTTGATTGTTGATACAGGCTCACGAGAGCAGTGCTATTATCGTAGTTTTGTACCTGCACTAAATCATGGCGATCAAGCCGTACTTAATGTGCAGCATTACCTGCAGGTTAATTTTGCTAAAAACATCTCGGTGAGTGATTTAGCGGCTTTCAGTTGCTTAGGTGAGCGCACTTTTTTACGGCGCTTTGTTAAAGCAACAGAGCTAAAGCCTAGTCAGTACTTACAACAATTGCGTGTCCAAAAAGCCTGCGACTGGATTGAAAGCAGTCATGACAGTGTAGAGCTTATCGCCACAAAAGTGGGTTATGACGATGTGAGTGCGTTTCGTAAAATCTTTATTAAAACAATGGGGCTGACCCCACGCGAGTTTAGAAATCGCTTTGCGTATTGAGCAAAAAAAACCGGCTGTCGTCGCCGGTTTTTATTACTCGTTGTTAACAACACTTTAAAGACTATAGAAAAGCAGCAAAGCGCTCATCAAGTGGCGTATCGGCCAAGTGATTAATGTAGTTACTCATAATCTTCTGGGCTAAACCTAAAACTATTTCCAACAGCTGCTTCTGGGTATAACCCGCATCGTAGAAGCTTTGTACTTCTGCTTCAGAGATTAAGCCACGGTTGCGAACGATGGCTAAAGTTGTGTCGTGTAATGCCTGTAGCTTAGGTGTAGGCATTGGACCACGGCTACGTAGCGCAGCAGTAAGGGCGTCGTCTACCTTCATCATTTTGGCAATGGCAGCATGAGCTGGTACACAGTAGTGGCAGCCGTGTTCAACGTTGATGGTTTGCCATACCACTGTTAGCTCTTCTGCATCTAACGATGTGGCTTGGAAAAGCTTATGGAGTAACTGATAAGCCTCAAGTGCTTCAGGCGATTCAGCCATAACACCGTGCAGGCTAGGGATAGAGCCAAATGCTTTAATAGAGTTATCTAATAGAGGCTTGCTTTGTTCTGGAGCGGTTTCACGAGTGTGTACATTAAGGTTATTCATGAGTATTTCCTATTTTGATCGACTGTTCAATAATCCAAGGTTATTTGATTTTGAGCAGTTGTTCAAGTTAAAATTGAACAACTGCTCAAAATGGAACTTATCATGGCTAATGTTGCTAAATACGATCGTGCTGATGTAATAAAAAAAGCAATGCTGCTTTTTTGGGAGAAAGGCTTTAACGGCACGTCGACTCGTGACCTTCAGCAGGCCGTGAATCTTAGACCCGGAAGTATTTATAGTGCATTTGGTAGTAAGGAAGGTTTGTTTAAAGAAGCATTACGCTGCTACTCAGCCAATGCATATGCATTACTGCAGGAAAAAATTCTGCAACAAGGTTCGCCTTTATCTGGACTGCAGGCATTTATTCACTGCGTAGTGATCAGCAATCGTAGTTCTGCCCCCAGTGATATGTGCATGCTGGTTAAAGCCGTTGCAGAGTTAACCGATAGCAGCCCAGAGCTATTACAAGAAAGCCAAGCGTTAATGAAAAAAGGAGAGCTGAGTTTTGCTCGTGTGCTACAAGAAGCCCAAGCAAAGGGCGAGCTCTCTTCTAGCGCTGATCCACAGGCATTGGCAAAATATATACAAGTTCAACTGATAGGTTTACGTACTTATTTACGCACTAGTAATGATGTTGTTGCGGTTGAACAGTTGATCGAAGATATTTTTGACATGTTAAAAGCGCCCCACTAACTAGCTAAGGTCGCTAATAGGCTCATCACTTTATTTGAAAAGAAAATGTGGCCCTATATTCCAATCTTGGCTGGTACTTCCTCCCTATCATTATATTGTTAACACTTATTTAAAAATAACAATAAAATCAGAAGAGTAGATGCATACTCTCTGGGATATGGAGTAGCCTACATGACGCCGATAGAATGGCTTTTGCTCACAGTAATTATCGCTGTGGCTGGGGTGGTACGTGGTTGTATTGGCTTTGGTTTTTCTGCGTTAGTCGTTGCCTCTTCGACATTGTTTCTTGACCCTACAGTCGTAGTACCTATGTTGGCGATACTGGAGATCATTGCCAGTATCCATATGGCCATCACAACATGGCGTGATGTAGAGCGTAAAATATTAATCTACCTCATGATTGGCGCGACAATAGCTACACCGCTAGGTGTTTATGTATTAGTCATATTACCTGCAGATAGCATACGTTTATTACTGTCATTGATGATATTGATTCTTAGCGGCCTGTTGGCCAGTGGTTGGCAATATCGTGGTCGACGTGGGCCGGTAACGTTTCTTTCCCTTGGTTTACTATCAGGGGTTTGTAACGGTGCAGCGGCAGTGGGGGGCTTGCCTGTTGCTACTTTTCTAACAGCTATGAACCTGAGTATGGCGTCTTTGCGCGCTACGCTGGTGTTGTTCTTTTTTGGAACAGATATAGTTTTTATATTAAGTGCATCAGGTCATGGGTTGTTCACACAATCGTTGTTAATCATGAGTGCCTTGATGATAGTTCCTATGACGTTAGGTGTTCATTTTGGCGGGAAACTATTCACAATTGTCCCCGAAAAACGTTTGAGATCCGGGGTTATTGGTTTACTGATACTGCTGTCACTCATCGGTTTAATACGTGCAGCTATCGGTCACTTTTAGCTTTGTACATCTTCATGTCAGCTGCTTTGATTAAGGACTTAAGATCACGTCCATCCTCTGGGTAAATAGCTACACCCACAGATGCATTTAACTGCAATGTATTGCTAGGGAGTAAGCAATCCAGAGGTTGAGTCAGTGAAGTCTCAAAGCGGTCTTTAATTATTTCTGCCGAAGGCAGGCTAATGTTGTCGGTTAATACAACGACAAATTCATCGCCGCCAATGCGCGCCAATATGTCGTGTGGTCTCATCAGCATTCCAAAGCGCTGTGCAACTTCGATTAATGCCTCGTCACCTTTATCATGACCGTGCTGGTCATTAAGTTGTTTGAAATTATCCAGATCAATAAAAAGTAATGCAAAAGAAGGCGCCGGGCACTGGTCATCTGACTTGAGTAACTTTGAGACAAATAACTCAAGGGCCGCACGGTTAGCAATGTTTGTTAATGAATCGGTGAGTAGGTCGCGGCGCATCTCCATTAAAGAGCGTGCTAGCACACCAATTTCATCAGTCCGCTGTAACGTGATATTGGATAACTCCGGTTCACCTCTTTCCATAACGGCATGAGCCATTGAGGTTATATCACGGGTAAACCTCATCAAAATCATTAACCCGAGTAACATGGCTAATACCACGGCGACTATGCCTAATATTAGTACCATGTAAACCTGCTGTGTCACTCCGGTGAGAATATCGCTATTAGGTACAGCAATCACCGCGATCCAATCTAATCCGGCATTATCTGTAATATGTTTATAAGCCACATTAATTTTTTCGCCAAACTTATCTGTAAAGGTGAGGGTGCCTACTGATGAGCGGTTCTCTTTTTTAGCTATTTCGGGGATAAGAACCTGATAAGTAGATTTGATCATGGCATTGCCAGAGTCATTTACATCCATTCGAGTCATCTGTCCGTCACTCGTTTTTTGGACATTAGGCACATTGGATGCGGCGAGCAGGTCGCCATTACTCTCTACTAAAAACGCTAATCCATGCTCACTCACTTCTAAATCTGAAATAAAACGATTGAGCTTTAATAACGAAACATCGGTGGCTACCACACCGGCAAAGCTCCCAGCAGGTGAAAGTACCTGGCGGGCACGTGTTACGACTAAGTCTTGTGTAGAAAAGTCCACGTAAACAGATGTCCAAATATGGCGGTTGGTGCTTTGCTCTCTAGAGCTGAACCATGGGCGTGTGCGCGGATCAAAAATGCCGCTTTCAGTTGATACTTGCGTGGCTGCACCATTGATACTGCTTAAACGTAAATAGCGGCGAGGCTTAAGTGGATCTGTCTTAATGCGGATTTCAGCTTCTTTATTATTCAGTCGTTTAAGCCCATAAGACTGACCAGCTAGATTTCCATAATAAACATAGTCGTTCGGGTCGGTGTGTAAGGTAGTAGCTGTCCAAAAACGGGTGCGCATCGCATCCAGCTCAGTACTAATATCATCGGAAGCCGCTAAACCCACGGGGAAGGCCGCTTCTAAAACAGCGCTAGAGCCGTACATATGATGATCTACTGCTTGACCAATACGTTCTACCATTTCTAAAGAAAGGCGCTCTGAGAGACGTGAAACGGTATTGCTACCAGCCCAATAGGAAAGAAGGCCAATTGTGATCGTAAGAAGAGTGATCAGAAAGACATATGGAAAAATCAATGTTGCTTTCAGCGACCGGAAACTTATTTTGGTTGCAGGCATCTCATTTTGTTCCAATAGTGCGAGCTGGCGATAGATATAATCTTGCTCATTATATCGTGTATCGTTGCTATATTAAGACATTTTTCAATTATGTCTTTAAATAAGTCATTTCAGGTGAATTGTATCAATGCTAATAAATGGGAACTTGTTGGGTAGACAGTGCTAGGTCATTTTTTTAATCAGTTATATTTATTAAAAATTCAAACAAGTGCTCTTTGGCTGTTCTGTGTAGATACGAACTATTAAGGCATAACCTTTGTTTTTGGCGCTTAGCTATATGGGAGCCTAGGCGTTATGAATATGCTTTGATTGTAAGGGCTCTAGAGCTTCAAGCTTATGAAATACTAGGGTTATATCGTAGCAGGCGCTTACTATGTATAGCAACGTGGATGATATCGAGTCATTAGTGGTATTAAATGAGGAGCATGCAGGGCTATCATCAGGAGTTTATCTTTCGCTTTAGAATAAAGCTTCTAACTTATAATTTTCATGTAAAAATCCCGACTGATGTCGGGATTTTTATAACTACTTAAGTAAAACTGGAAGCGTGTTTTACAACGCTTCGATTTTTCCATACTGTTCTGTCAGTTGGCTTTGTGCTGATTTAGCAGTATCGAGTTTTTCTTTCTCTTTAGCGATAACAGCATCTGGGGCGTTGGATACGAACTTCTCGTTTCCTAGCTTACCTTCTACACGGCTAATCTCTTTTTGAAGTTTATCCATCTCTTTTTTGAGACGTCCTAGTTCTGCATCTTTGTCGATTAAGCCAGCCATCGGCACCAATACCTGCATATCGCCTACCAGCTGCGTTGCTGACATCGGCGCTTCATCGCCTGGGTTAAGCCAGGTGATAGAAGCAAGAGAAGCAAGTTTTGATAGGAAGGCTTGGTTCGCATCCAAACGTGCTTTATCTTCAGCGCTGCCGTTTTGTAGCAAGATATCTAACTCTTTAGCAGGGGAGATACCCATCTCGCCACGAATATTACGTACACCGGCGATAACACCTTTCAGCCATTCGATATCAGCTTCTGCTGCCGGATCGATTTTAGCTTTATTGGCAACAGGGAAGCCTTGCAACATGATGGTGTCGCCTTCAACACCCGCTTCGGTTTTGATGGACTGCCAGATCTCTTCGGTAATGTACGGCATGATCGGGTGAGTCAGTCGTAAGATCACTTCGAGTGCACGTACTAATGTGCGACGTGTACCGCGTTTTGCTTGTGCAGAAGCGTTTTCGTCCCACAGTACCGGCTTAGATAGTTCTAAGTACCAACCGCAGTACTCGTTCCAGATGAAGTCGTATAGAGTTTGTGACGCTAGGTCGAAGCGGTATTCTTCAAAGTGTTTGCTAACGTCAGCCTCCACTTGCTGTAAGCGGCTGGCAATCCATCGATCTGCCAGTGAAAGTTGAACATCGCCTGCCTTGCCATCCACTAGGATCTGGCCACAATCTTCGCCTTCAGTGTTCATCTGTACGTAACGTGCAGCGTTCCAGATTTTATTACAAAAGTTACGGTAGCCTTCTAAGCGTTTCACATCCCAATTGATATCACGTCCAGTAGAAGCCAATGCTGCCAGTGTAAAGCGCAGTGCATCAGTACCGTGTGCGGCGATGCCTTCTGGGAACTGCTTCTCCGTACGCTTACCAATCTTTTCAGCCTGTTGTGGCTGCATCATGTTACCGGTACGTTTTTCCAGTAGGTCTTTAAGCTCGATACCGTCGATCATATCTAAAGGATCAAGGACGTTACCCTTAGACTTAGACATTTTGTCGCCATTTTCGTCACGGATAAGGCCAGTCACATAAACGGTTTTAAACGGTATTTGTGGTTTGCCATCATCATCTTTGACCAAGTGCATCGTCATCATCATCATACGGGCAACCCAAAAGAAGATGATATCAAAGCCTGTAACGAGTACATCCGTCGGGTGGAACGTTTTTAGACGTTCAGTATTTTCGGGCCAGCCAAGTGTAGCGAACGTCCATAGGCCTGAGCTAAACCAGGTGTCTAAAACATCGTCGTCTTGGCGTAGCTCAGTATCAAGATCTAAACCATATTTAGCACGTGCTGCGTCGGCATCTTTTGCGACGTAAACATTGCCTTGGTTATCATAAAATGCCGGGATACGGTGGCCCCACCATAGCTGGCGAGAGATACACCAATCCTGAATATCATTCATCCAAGCGAAGTACATATTTTCGTACTGTTTAGGGACAAATTTAATGTCGCCATTTTCAACCGCTTCAATGGCAGGTTTTGCTAATGTTTTAGCATCAGCAAACCATTGGTCTGTTAGCATCGGCTCAATAACAACGCCACCACGGTCCCCGTAAGGAACAGTCATGGCGTTTTCTTCTACCTTTACGAGTAACTCAAGGGCTTCGAAGTCTGCAACAATCGCTTTACGAGCCGCAAAGCGCTCCATGCCACGGTATTTCTCGGGCAAGGTTTTGTCGAGGTCGTTGCTCTCGCTGCCGTCAGAGTTAAATGTTTCTGCTTCGTCTCGGATGTCACCGTTGAGTGTGAAGATATTGACCATCGGTAGCTTGCAGCGCTTGCCGACTTCATTATCGTTAAAGTCGTGCGCAGGTGTGATTTTTACACAACCCGTACCTTTCTCCATATCGGCGTATTCATCGCTGATAATAGGAATACGACGACCCACAAGAGGCAGTTCAATAAACTTGCCAACAATGCTTTGGAAGCGCTCATCTTCTGGATTAACCGCAACAGCCGTATCGCCAAGCATAGTTTCAGGACGTGTCGTACCCACGACTAAATAGTTTTTACCTTCGGCTGTAGTAGCGCCATCGGCTAGAGGGTAGCGTAGGTACCACATCTTGCCTTGGACTTCGCGGTTCTCTACTTCAAGGTCAGAGATGGCCGTATGTAGTTTAGGGTCCCAGTTTACCAAGCGCTTACCACGATAGATCAGCTTATCGTCGTACATGCTGATAAAGGCTTCTTGTACGGCACTGTAAAAGCCAGCATCCATAGTGAAGCGTTCAGTTGGCCAATCAACCGAGTCGCCTAGACGGCGCATTTGGCGTGTAATGGTATCGCCAGACTCTTCTTTCCATTCCCAGATCTTTTCGATGAAGGCTTCACGGCCTAAATCGTGACGGGTTTTTTGTTCTTCTGCCGCAAGTTTACGCTCTACTACCATTTGGGTTGCGATACCGGCGTGGTCGGTACCTACTTGCCATAAGGTGTTTTTACCTTTCATACGATGGTAGCGAGTCAGTGCATCCATGATGGTGTGCTGGAATGCGTGGCCCATGTGCAGGCTGCCGGTGACATTCGGCGGTGGAATCATGATGCTATATGATTCGCCTTCGCCAGAGGGGGCAAAGTAACCGTTGTCTTCCCAGGTTTTGTACCAGGATTTTTCAATCTCGTGTGGCTGGTAGGTCTTATCCATCGTGGTCTGCGTCTCTTGGCACTGTTTGTGTAAGGCTGCTTGTTTAAGGCGGCTTAATTAGGGACTGGCGGCATACCGGACGCGCTTCGAGAAGCACGTGCGGTGCAAATAGATACAATTGTAGCCAGTAAAACAGAGAATTATACCTGTAGAGAGGGTATCAATGAAGGCGTTTAGGAGGATCGTTTACGCATATCGTGCATGCGGGGCTGGATTCCGGCTACTTGGTATTCTTTAAAGCGTCCCCGTGTGAGTGCGAGTATCTCATCGGATTGAATAACAATTTCGGCGATGCGGTTAAAATCTGCTGTTTGAGTCGGGAAAATAGCAGAAAGATTTACCAACATATCAGGTGTTTTAGGAATGTGCTCGAGCTGCCAGCCGATCAAAATAGGTGCATGCAGTTTTTCTGCAGGCAAGCTATTGGCTAAAAAACTTTCCGGCGAAGATTGCCATAAACGCTCGCTGATGCGCTCAGCCAGATGTTCAGAGTCTGTGTGAATGTACAGCCAGTGACCCGCGCTGATCGCACGGGTCGCCAGTTTACCTAGAAACTGGTAGCGGCTGTCTTCATCTGCACTGGGCAGAATGTAAAAGTCGGCTTGAGACATTACTCGTCGTCTATCATCTCATCAGCTGCTTGGTTAAGCAGATATTGGCTCAATAGAGGTACGCAGCGGCCAGTGGCACCTTTTGCTTTTCCTGCACTGTTCCAGGCAGTTCCTGCGATATCCAAATGTGCCCAACGGTATGATTTCGTAAAGCGAGACAAGAAGCAGGCGGCTGTAATTGTTCCTGCTGCTGGTCCACCAATATTGGCGATATCAGCAAAGTTGCTATCAAGCAACTCCTGATAGTCATCCCACAACGGTAGGCGCCATGCACGGTCGCTCGCGTAGTCACCGGCAATGCTTAATTCGGTAGCGAGTTCTTCATCGTTGGTCAGCAGACCACAAACGCTATTACCTAGCGCAACAATAACGGCTCCCGTTAAAGTTGCAATATCGACTACGGTTTTCGGGTTAAAACGTTCGACGTAGGTCAGTGCATCACAGAGTACTAAACGGCCTTCAGCATCAGTGTTGAGTATTTCAACGGTCTGACCAGACATCGTTGTAACAATATCACCTGGTTTAGTTGCTTTACTGCCCGGCATGTTTTCAGCGGCAGCAATCACACCAATAACATTGATTGGCAGGTCCATTTCAGCGATAGCATGCATGGTGCCCATCACTGAGGCCGAACCACACATGTCGAATTTCATCTCATCCATTTTAGCGCCTGGCTTGAGAGAGATACCGCCCGTATCAAACGTTACGCCCTTACCAACAATGACGTGTGGTTGAGCATCTGTTTCGCCACCATTGTATTTCATCACGATTAAGCGTGATGGCTCTGCACTACCATGGCCGACCGATAGTAACGAACCCATACCGAGTTGTTCCATTGCGTCTTCGTCGAGGATTTCGCAAGTAACAGAATCATATTCGTTGGCAAGCTCTTTTGCTTGTTCTGCTAGGTAGCTCGGTGTGCAAATATTTCCCGGAAGGTTGCCCAGATCACGGGCTACATTCATACCATTAGCAATCGCCGTACCATCAACCAGAGCACCTTCACCTTCTTCCGTTTCAGCTTCTTGTAAATGGATACAGATTTTTTTGATAGCGTGAGGATCTGCTTTTTTGCTTTTGGTTTGGTCGTACTGATAAAGATCGGCAGTAACCCACTCGGTTAAGTGGCGAACTTGGCGGTAGGTATCAGCTGTTTTTGATGCAAGGCCATCAAGAGCAATGGTGGCCTGCGTTAAATTGGTCGACTTAATCGCAGCGCTAATCGTAGTGACGATTTTCTTGTAGTTGCGGTCATGGCGGCCATCAGCCTTGCCAAGGCCAATCAACAAAATACGTTTAGCAGTGACACCGTTAATTTTCTGTAGCAATAACGATTCAGCGGGTTTGCCCTTGATATCACCGCTATTAATCAGACCGCTAAGGTAGCCTTGTGAGGCTTGATCCAATGCGAGTGCCGATGGGCTAAGCGTTGCCCCATCTTCGATGCCGATAACCAGACATTCAGTTTCTAGAGATGCAACTGCACCGTTTACAATTTCAAAATCCATGATGGCTCCAAACAAGACATTAATGCTGGTTTGATAGATAATGCCGTGTAGTTTCCGGCATCTATAATTGTTTGGCACTATAAACTATTTTTCTTTGATATACATAAACCCTTTAGCTTGTAGGTTGGTTTACTTTGATTATTTTTCGCTACCTGTCTCGTCAGATCATGATGAGTACGCTGGCTGTTAGTACTGTACTTACACTGTTAATTGTCAGTGGTCGCTTCGTTAAATATCTATCCTATGCGGCAGCAGGAAAGCTATCACCAGAATTTGTATTTCAATCAGTTATGTACCGTATACCGGGTATGTTGGTACTGATTATCCCTCTAGGTTTATTTTTGGGGGTGTTATTAGCGTATGGGCGGATGTATTTAGAAAGCGAAATGGTCGTGCTTAACTCCAGTGGCGTGAGCGGGCGGCGATTGGCTGCATTTGCTTTAGGGCCTGCCGCTGGTGTGGCTTTGCTGGTGGCGTTATTGAGCTTGTATATATCGCCACTGTGTTGGAAACAGGTAGAGATTATTTACGATAAGCAGAGCGCAAAGAGTGAACTTGATAGCCTAACTCCCGGCAGGTTCCAGAACCTTGGTAAGGGTGGGGGGCGAACTACTTATATCAAT
>JAWUYS010000061.1:0-36071 GCA_034110685.1 Neptunomonas sp. | reverse complement strand
TGCTGCAAGGCCCTTTACTGTGCGTGTGTCTGGGCAGTGTGCAAATGGTGATGTGACGCCTAATTATCAGCCATCTGCTGCTGAAATTGGTTCTGCTTTGCGTACGCCAACTCAGTCTGGAGGTGGCGCTAGTGGGGTACTGACTGTTACTACGGGTAGTGTAGCTGTAGCTGATTCGATAGGGTGGCTAGATGTCTCGGCAGGCTTCAGTTCCGGCGTTTTTAAAGATGACGCCGCTCGTTACTCGGAAGTAGGTGTTATTGATTTGTATGCACGAGATGCTAATTATTATGGGCATGATTTAGTGCAAGTTACTACACCAGTAGGGCGCTTTATTCCTGGGTATTTTGAGGTGGTAGCCAATGCTCCAAAATGGGATACGCATTGTTCCCCCGGTACGTTCTCTTATATGGATGAAGAGATTAAGTATGAAGCAGTGCCAGAGATTACTGTGAGTGCTTTCAATGCAGCAGGGGAGCCTGTTAAAAACTATGGTAAAGATCTTTGGAAGTTGTCTGAGAAGCGATCAGGCCGCTCTTACACAGATGTGAGTAGCACTGTATCAGCTACGTTAGAGAGGTCGATTGATTTACTTGCTGATACGTGGGGTGATTCTGAAAAGAATTATGATGGAGAGGCTACTAATACTCTGGGTGGGGATTCGATATTATATCGTCGTAGTGCTCTAGAAGCTCCGTTTGAGGGGCTTGTTGATCTATCTTTTACTGCGGCTGATTTCACTGACGCAGATGATGCGTGTTACCGCATTGATTCTGATAATGATGGGGACTTGCTGGAAGAGGCCTGTAGTGCTTTTAGTATAGAAAGCATTTCTGCTAAGGAGCTTCGCTTTGGGCGTCTTAATCTAGTGAATGCGTATGGGCCTGAAACTGAGTCTTTGCCTTTGCCCTGGCTTGCTGAGTACTATGATGGAACTAATTTTATAACCAACACAGATGATAGTTGTAGTGCGTGGCTAGCAACTGAGGTGGAATATTTAGATAGTAAAGGAGAGTTAATCGATTTAGGTCAGACGGTAGCCAGTTATGCACATAGTGGTACAGATTTTAGAGTCAGCAATGGCGATGCTGGCGTTACAATGAGTGCGCCGGGAGCGGGTAATACTGGGGTTGTGAATGTGTCCGTTGACTTGACCGCGGCTCCTTACTTTAAATTTGATTGGGATGGTGATGGCAGTTTTGAAGAAGAGCCTTCTGCGAATATTGTCTTCGGACAATTTCGTAGTAATGATAAAGTAATATTTCAGCGACAATGGTGATATTTATCCTTGACATAGGTCCTTGGAATCACTAAGATTTGCGCCTCTTTAAAGGGTACTGCCTTTAAGAAGAAAGTCCCATTCGTCTAGTGGTCTAGGACACCGCCCTTTCACGGCGGTAACAGGGGTTCGAACCCCCTATGGGACGCCATATTTTGGTTGTCTAATCAGCTAAAATAATGTTGCGGGAATAGCTCAGTTGGTAGAGCACGACCTTGCCAAGGTCGGGGTCGCGAGTTCGAATCTCGTTTCCCGCTCCATATTTACAGTAAGCTTTAACAGTACTTTTTCTAAAAAGTACTTATGATATGTCCCATTCGTCTAGTGGTCTAGGACACCGCCCTTTCACGGCGGTAACAGGGGTTCGAACCCCCTATGGGACGCCATCTTTTTTATTCCTGAAACGCTCACAATCCCTCTATTTTTCGTATATAATCAGTCGCTTATATGGCATTTTATTTATTTTGTCGCCTTACGAGGGACCGTAGTGACGCGCAATTTACGAAAACTCCTGGCGATAATATTGCTGGCGCTACCGCAGGTGTCGCAAGCAGGTATAGTTATTGCGCACCCGGATGTCGCTATTACCAGTATCTCTTCGCAAGGATTGCGGTCAGTTTTTTCTATGCGTTCCTCTCGTTGGCCTGATCAAAAGCCAATACGCGTTTTTGTATTAACAGATAAGCACCCACTTCATCGATCCTTCGTAAAATCTAATCTCGGTATGTTTCCGTATCAGTTGCGGATGATCTGGGACCGTTCTGTTTTCAGTGGTGCTGGTTTCCCTCCAATATTGGTTTCTTCGCCTCAGGAAATGCTTTTACGTGTTCAAAGTACCAAAGGCGCTGTGGGTTACATGGATGACAATAGCTTGCCTTTGTTGAAAGGAGTAAAAATAATTGAAATACAGTAGATGGTTATCTATATGGGTTCTTTTATTCATTTCCAGTAATGTGTTAGCGCAAGAGGGGTTGTCTGATTGGTACTGGGGCGGTTTTCTGACTCAAGGACTTTCGTTAACGGACAGTAATAATTTTGCTGGCAAAAGTAGTGAGAGAGTAAGTTCTGACTTTCGAGAGTTTGCAGTGCATGCAACATGGCGTGCTACAAGTCAGTTACATCTTGCAGGCCAAGTGATGTCTCGAAAGTTTGGAGCGGTCGATGATGGCGAGTTGCAGTTTGATTATTTACTTGCTGACTTTCGTTTATCTTCCGACATTTCTCGTGAATATGGTGTGCGGGTTGGCAGGGTGAAGCTACCGTATGGTTTTTATAATGAAACTAGGGATGTTGCTTTTACAAGGCCAGCTATCGTCTTACCTCAGTCAATATATTTTAATACCACAAGAGAGCTTCAGTTATCTGGAGATGGGATAATGCTTTATGGGCGTTTTCCTGTTGCTGATATGCGACTGGATGTTGATCTTCTTGTAGGAAGTCCAAGAGAGAGTGTTAATACCGAATATGGTTACTTTCGAGCAGATTTATCTGGAAAGTTTGAGGATGATTTTGGGGTTATATCGCGAGTTTCACTATCTGATGGCGCTGAGACATGGTTGGTAGGTATTACATTAGGTCAATTTGACTTGCTTTATCACCCAGGCCCATTAGGAGAATTTGGGCTTGAAGAAGGAGGCGTTAGCATTGATGTTGCTATTTTTGGGGGGCAATATAATACCGAAAGCTTATCATTTACTGCGGAGTATATGCTGTTAGGCATCGATAGAAGTGATCTGGGTGGGGTTTTTGAGCAGAACGGGGAAAGTCGTTTGGAGTCCTATTATCTACAAACAGAATACCGTTTCGCTAAAGATTGGGACCTCGTGCTTCGTTACGATGTGTTTTATCTTAATAAAAATGATCGGACTGGTTTGAAGTTTGAACGGCGTTCAGGCCACCCTGCTCATTCTCAATGGGCAAAAGATTATACGTTGGGTGTAGGGTGGCAAGCATCACCTAATATGAGTTTCCGTGCTGAGTGGCATAATATACAGGGTGCAGGTTGGTTGGCTTTACAGGATAACCCAGATGTTGGAAGGCTTGAAAAAAATTGGAATCTTTACCTTTTACAGGCAGCCTATCGTTTTTAGGGAAGGAGTTAAACAAGGATGATTGTGCGGCCTGCTTTTATGAGTTTACGTTGGAAAATACTCGTTCCGTTTGCATTCTTAGTTGTTGTGATTAATGTGCTGCTTTATGGCTATATTAATCAGCAGTTATTACTTCAATATGAAGCAACGCGTAGCGAGTCCCATGTTGCAAACCTTAAAGCGTTGAATGGATCATTGACCACGTCCTATCATAAGTTATTAGAAGTCGCACAAACCATTACTGCACTGACGCAAACGTCTGGTTCAAACCAAAACCAATATGTACAAATAGTATTTGATTATGATTTCGCGCAGTTAGAAGCTCAAGGAGTGTTAGATAGTGCGGTGTTGTTCAGTCCTTTAGGTGAGCTGATTATGACGTGGGGAGATGCTTCCTCTTCTTTTGATTTTATAGTGAAGAAAGCGATTGCCCAAGAATACCCTGTGCGGGATTTGATTTGTCTTCAGCAGTGCTCTCGCTATATCGCTATACCTTTGCTCAGTAATGGCAGTGTCAGTGGTGTTCTTGTTGTTGGACGGGTTATACAGGGTACTGTTTTAGACTTTAAGCAGTTGACGGGTGTAGACATCGGTATTGCTAAAAGGACTGCAGAGAGTGATTCTTCGGCGACCAATTGGCCATTGCTGTTTACTCAAATGACACAAAAAAATCAAAACATTCAACTGCTGAATTTGTTAAGCCAAACTGAGCCTGAATTCGTACTAGATGCTCTGTACTCGGTACGTGCATTTGGCCATAGTTACGACGTGTTTTTTACTGTGCCTGATAGTGTTCAGTCCGATGAAACCGTGTGGGTGCTCATCGCTGATAAAACACAGAGTATGGCTCGCCTAAAAGAAGCCCAATTTAAGTATAAAATAGGAATGATTGTTGCGAGTGCAATCCTGATTTTGATGATAGGCGTGATGGTCGAATGTGTTATGAAGCGTCTAAACCGTATATTGAAACAGGCATCCTCAAGATCTTTGTTACATAGTAAAAATGTTTTTAATAGAACGTTTATTTCTGATGAAATTGATCAAATACAGCAGCAGTGTATTGTAATAAATAGTGCTTCGCAAAGTCACGAACTACAAGTAATAAAGCCACCTGAGATTAACTCTTCTGCCCAGCTTTCTGAAAAAAACATCATCGCTAATTTGATGGGTAATTCTAATAGTGTTGTGTTGACTCAGTGTATAGATGGGCGAGTTTTAACTATGAATGAGCTTGCTAAGAAGATATTTGGTGAGTTCAAAGATCGTCCGGAACAAATTTTCTCTGATTGTTTCTTAGTTGGAGAACATAATAAAACGGCCTTAGAAGATATCAATAAGCTCTACATAGGGCGTGAGAGTTTAGTTTGTTTTGAAGGGCGATGTGCGGACATTAAAGGAGAGACTCGCTATCTATATTGGATACATACAAATATGGAAAGCAACCTAGATCAGCCTGTCATACTCTCTATTGGTATTGATATTACTTCTAATAAAAAAGCGGAAGAGCGATTGGCCTGGTTAGCATTTCATGACCCGGTGACTGAAGTGGCTAATAAGCAGCTTTTCTTGCAGTTACTACCTGAAATGATGGCAAGCAGTTTGGAAAATGAAAGCTCATTAGCTGTTATGTGTTGTGAAGTGAAAAATCTAACTGATAGCTATCTATTGATGGATCCGGCAGACAGCAATGTGACTTTGTTTTCTGTTGTTGCAGAACGTGTTTCTAATTGCTTACGTGGCGATGATATAGTCGCTCGTTTTGGGGATGATCTGTTTATGATTATTCTCAGCAATATTAAAACAAAAGGTAATGCAGGGAGTGTAGCCAAGAAAATCATAACGGCTTTTGATGATCCGTTCATTATTAGTGGTTGTCGTTCTAAGGTGAATATTAATATTGGAATTAGTATCTTTCCAAACCAGTTTAGTGATGTGGGTGAGTTGGTTCAAAGTGCTGAGATGGCGATGTATTTATCAAAAGCAGAAGGGGCGAATAACTTTGAATATTCTGTAGAAGAGTCGTCAATGTCCCGAAATTAGTCTGTTCTGGAAAAAACACAGCTACGGATTTTCAGTTTAACTTTGATTTCGAGTGAGAGAAGGGAGTGAAAGGACTCCCTTTGTGTACCTAGCATTCGTACAGAGCTTTGTTCGGGTGTTCTCAGTTCTGACCGAATACACTTGCTCTTTTATTTAGGTAGTCGAACTCTTCACCTTTCTCTTCTGCTTCAAAACGAAGTTCATCAAGACGTTGGAAGTTTTCAATCTCATGATCAGGCATGTTGTGAAGACCGCTCCCACCGAAGTACCATAGCAAATCACGAGCGATTAGATGTGCTATTTCAGGATACATTCTGAAGGCGCGCTCAAGGGCTACTTCTCCATTTTTGTATACGTCTTCAGAACCCTCTTCAAAGTCTTTAACGAGCTGCTGAAAATCCAGTATGAACTGCTCATCTTCTTTAGAGATGTCTTCGAGCGTGAATGGCTCTTGCTTAATAAAGTTGTTGTAAGCAATTTTCAGGAAGTTAAGATGATGAAATTGATGAGGTGTCATTAGTGTCTCCGGTAAATTCAGGGAGACATTGTAGCGGGAGAGAGGTTAAGCAGCCAGAGGTAGTATTTCAAAATTAATTCACTAAACAATGGTGATATTTCTGTCTATGATCGAGGTTTCGTCATGGCAGATTGATGTAAATTACAATATATAATTTAATGTTTGTTTTAGTTGGTCGATTTGAGGGTGATGATAACCATTTCACTCTTGGGATAACTCTGTTGCGCTTTTCAAACTGCTGTTTTTACCTGATATAATATCAAATATGCTGAAAATATCTTATTCGCCCTCCAGTGCTGATTTAATAACTAGGATAATGAAAAATGACAATAGCGCTATCAATTAAAGATTTGCGTAAAGTCTATGGTAATGGCTTTGAAGCTCTCAAAGGGATTTCATTTGACGTACAACAAGGTGATTTTTTTGCATTACTTGGGCCTAATGGCGCAGGTAAGTCGACAACGTTGGGTATTGTTTCATCTTTAGTCAATAAAACCAGTGGGCAGGTTGAAATTTTTGGCTTTGATCTTGAGAAAGATAAAGCGGCAGCCAAGCGTAGTTTAGGAGTGGTACCGCAAGAGTTTAATTTCAACATGTTTGAAAAAGTGGGTGATATTGTGCGTACTCAAGCAGGGTACTACGGTATTCCGGTTGAGCTAGCGAAACAGCGCGCTGAATTTTATTTAAAGAAACTGGGTTTATGGGATAAGCGCGATAGTCGTGCTCAGATGCTTTCTGGTGGTATGAAGAGGCGCTTAATGATTGCGCGTGCACTTGTTCATGAACCTAAGTTGTTAATCTTGGATGAGCCTACAGCGGGCGTTGATATTGAGCTACGCCGCTCAATGTGGGCTTTCTTGCAGGAGATCAACGAGGCAGGTACGACCATCATTTTGACAACGCATTATCTGGAAGAAGCTGAAAGCTTATGCCGAAATATTGCGATTATTGATCATGGATCAATTGTCCATAACACATCTATTAAATCGCTTCTTCAGCAACTAAATACAGAAACCTTTATTTTAGATGTGCAGCCTGATCAAGCAGGAGATGTTGTTATTGAAGGCTATTCAGCCCGCCTTGAGGACCCTCACACACTGGTTGTGCAAGTCAATAAAGGCCAAGGTTTAAACGGTTTATTTGCACAGCTGAAAAGCCAAAATATTGAGGTGACGAGTATGCGTAATAAGTCTAATCGTCTGGAAGAGTTATTTGTTTCCATGGTTGAAAAAAATCTGGAGAAGAAAGGCGCATGAGTCATCAAGAGTTATGGGTTGCTTTTAGTACTATTGTTAGAAAAGAGATTAGACGTTTTACGCGTATTTGGGCGCAGACGTTACTCCCTCCAGCTATCACTATGACCCTTTATTTTATTATTTTTGGGAATTTGATTGGTAGTAGAATCGGTGAAATGGGAGGCTTCAATTATATGGAGTTTATCGTTCCCGGATTAATTATGATGTCGGTTATTACCAATTCATACGGGAATGTTGTTTCTTCATTTTTTAGTACTAAATTCCAGAGAAACATTGAAGAGTTATTGGTGTCACCCACCCCTAATTGGGTGATTTTATCTGGTTATGTATTAGGTGGCGTTGCACGCGGGCTCGCTGTTGGTTTTATCGTTACTTTGTTGTCTTTATTCTTTACCAAGTTACAAATTCATAGCTTTGGTGTGACCATAGCGACGGTGCTAATGACATCTGTGTTGTTTTCATTGGGTGGTTTTATTAATGCAGTTTTTGCTAACTCATTTGATGACATTTCCATCATTCCTACTTTCATACTAACGCCGTTAACTTATTTGGGAGGAGTGTTTTATTCGATACAGTTGCTGCCTGAGTTTTGGCAGGGCGTTTCTCAGTTAAATCCTATTTTATACATGGTTAATACCTTTCGTTATGGGATTCTGGGGGTGAGTGATATTAATGTTGGTTTCGCGTTCGCAGTGATTGTTCTATTTAATGTGGCCCTATTTTTAGTGGCATTAAAATTGTTGAATATGGGTAAGGGGATTCGCCAGTAATGAGTGAACAGGACATTCTTGATCAGTCGCCGTTAGGTAATGAGACTGTTTATGTTAATGAATATACGCCAGACCTTTTGTTTCCTATTCAGCGTGATTTGAACTGGCAAAAGCGCGGAATTGAGAGAGCTTCGTTACCCTTTGTTGGTGAAGATATTTGGAATGGTTATGAGGTTTCTTGGTTGAACCTTAAAGGGAAACCCGTTGTTAGGATCGCGAGCTTTTTTATTCCAGCGGACTCTAAAAGCATTATCGAGTCAAAATCATTTAAGCTGTACTTGAACTCCTTCAATTTAAGTCGGTTTGATAGTGATGATAGTGTCATAAATCAGATGCAAAAAGATTTATCAAAATCTGCTGGTGGGGGTGTCAGAGTAGAGTTATATCATCCGGATCAGATGCCAGGTTTAAGCCGCTTTGAAGGAGAGTGTCTGGATGAGTTGGATATTACAGTTGATGATTACCAGCCAGCGCCACATTTGTTGGGTGTTGGTAAAAATCAGGTAACACAAGCGTTGTATAGCCATCTGCTTAAGTCAAACTGTCCTGTAACAGGGCAGCCAGACTGGGCATCTATTCAAGTGCAATATACGGGTTTAGAAATTGATCAGGAAGGATTGCTGAAGTATTTTATTTCTTATCGTGAGCACGGTGATTTTCATGAGCAATGCGTTGAAAATATCTTTATGGATATTTGGCAGCGTTGTCAGCCTGAATCGTTAACAGTTTACGCAAGGTATGTGCGCCGTGGTGGATTAGATATTAATCCTGTACGTAGTAGTGAGCCTGTTAAGCCTCTCAATCTTAGATTAAGCCGCCAATAAGGAACGAATATATGGACGCTATTGAACTGTTGCATAATCGAGTATCTGCGCCGGTATTGTTTGAACCTGCGCCTTCTAAAGAGCAGCTAGATGTGATGTTTAATGCAGCACTAAGAGCGCCAGATCATGCTGGACTTCAGCCATGGAGGTTTTTGGTCATTGAAGGTGATGCTAGAAACGATTTAGGTGAGCTTTTTGTAAAAGCCATACGTGCTAAAGGAAATGATCTTGCAGAGGATAAAGCGGCTAAGCTCCAAAAAAAGCCAATGCGTGCTCCAATGATTATAGTGGCTATTGCCAATATACAGCAGCATCTTAAAGTTCCTGAAGTTGAGCAGGTTATAACAGCTGGGTGCGCTACCCATAGTTTGGTATTAGCCGCTTATGCTCAAGGATTAGGCGCTATGTGGAGAACCGGTGAAATGGCTTTTGATCCTGTGGTAAAAGCGGGATTAGGCTTGCAGGCCCATGAGCAGGTAATAGGTTTTCTGTATATGGGGACTGCAAAAAGAATGCGTGAAGTTAGCCAGAATAATGTAGAACATGTTTTCTCTACTTGGAATGGGAAAAGCTAATGTCTATTCAAAATTCGGAAGAATTTCTTGAATGGCTTAAAACCCAAATACCTCTGTTAAACCATATGGGGTTAGGTCAGCTTACGTATGATGGCAAACAGCTAGTATTGCCTGCTGAGCTGGCACCAAATATAAACGATAAAGGAACGGGTTTTGGCGGGTCGCTAGCCACATTAGCAACGATTTCTGGATGGTGCCTGACAACCTTATTGTTGAAAGAGCAGGCGCTGGATTGTGATGTCATGATTCGTGACTGTGAAATGCGTTACTTAGCCCCTGTCACAGGTGATTTTCATGCACAAGTTGATGTACCTTCAGCTCACGAAATCGATAGCTTTCTATCGCGTTTGAAGGACAAAGGCCGTGCTCGATTAGCGCTTGAGGTTTTTATTATTCAGGGTGACGTTAAAGCGTTAAGCATGAAAGGCAATTATGTTGCAGTGATACGTGACTAGCGGATTACTCTTGATCACCTAGGCCTTTTGCAAAGGTGATCAAGAGACACATCAAGCTGATGTATAGAGCAAAGAGAAATTAAAGGCGTTTAACACTTAAAATCAAAATAGGCTCAATAGGTACATTGCGGTAACGTGAACGTGTGGTTGTTTTTGTCTTGCCTATTGTATCCCCAGTCTTTATTCCTTCAACTACTTTACCAAACACCGTATATCCCGCACGATTTCCAACCTGGTTAAGATTGAGGTTGTCGACTAAATTGATAAAAAATTGATTGGTTGCGCTATCAGGGTTTTGAGTTCTAGCCATTGCAATAGTACCGCGCTTATTACTTAGCCCATTTGATGATTCATTCTTTATTGGCTCATGGTTTTGTTTTTTGGCCAAGTCCTTAGTAAACCCACCCCCTTGAATCATAAATCCGCTGATGACCCTATGAAACTGCGTATCAACGTATAAACCTTCGTCGACATAGCGTAAGAAATTTTTAACCGTTATAGGCGCTTCATTTGAGAATAGCTCTATCGTAATGCTGCCTGCTGTTGTTTCAAGTGCAACCTTAGGGTTGGTCGTTGAGCTTTGTGCATAGGACAAATGGCTGAACAGAATAACAAAAGTGATGAATAGTAACTTATTGAGCTGAGTGAGCATGGCGTCAATTTGTCCTTTTAGATATGAGTAACAAAGCCAGTCTAAAATAAATGTGTGGCGCCGAATAGCCTAGATGTGATCTTGCTCACTATAAAGTCTAATCTGTTTATGCGTTTTGAGTATTGTTGACTAAACTATTGATAAGAATTGTGAAAGCACGACCGGCGTATTAAACAAAGGTCTGGTATATGGAGTCTTTGTCGATGGATCGATCCAGAATCTCGATCATTAGAGCATTTGTATCTTTGTGTGATTCTTATAATCCTAATTAAAATAACAATGTGAGTTGAGGCTTCCTATTATGAGTGCATTAAAGCTCAAACATAAAATGCTATTACTAGCGATTATCCCCCTGGTTGTGGCTATTCTCGTTGTCATGTTGGTGGTCAAAGTAAAATTAGAAGAGATGGGTGTGCATGAAGTTGCTACGATTCGCTCAACCATGATGCAGTCCAAGCAAGAAACCGCCAAAGCTTACATGGATATGGCGCTGAGTACTGTTAAGCCCATTATTGATAAAGCTTCTGGGCCAGATGATGTTGAGGCTAAGGAAAAAGTCGCAGAATTACTTAGGTCCATCACGTATGGTAAGAAAAATGATGGCTATGTATTTGTGTATGACTACTCAGGTACAGCTATTGCTATGAGGCCAAAGCCCTCTTTAGAAGGGAAAAATTTAATGGGCCTTAAAGATCCTAATGGTGTTTATATTATTAAAGAGTTGATTGATAAGGCTAAACAAGGTGGTGGCTATGTTACTTATTTTTGGAGTAAACCTTCGAAAAATATGGATGTAGAGAAGCTTAGTTATGCATTAGGTATCTCAAAATTTGGTTGGATGCTAGGGACCGGTTTTTATATAGATGATATAGATGACACTATTGCTGCTGAACAGCAAAGCATTGACTCTAATATGGCAAAAACCCAGTTATTTATCGCGGGAACCGGTGTCATATTGCTCATTTTCTTTGTGTTTGTTGCTTTGTATGTTGCAGGTAAGGTTACTCAACCATTACGCGATACTGCTGAAGCGTTGACTGATATTAGCCAGGGCGAGGGAGACTTAACCCGTCGATTGAAAGTGATGTCAAAGGATGAAGTGGGGCAGGTTTCACAGGGTTTCAATGACTTTGCAGATAAAATTCAAGGCTTGGTGATTGATTTAAAAGGTGGAATAGCGGATCTGTCAAAATCGACGGTGCAAATGAATAATGTAGTTACTAAAACGCATACCGATGTTCAAAAGCAGAGAGATGAAACTGCACAAGCTGCGGCTGCAGTGCATGAGATGGCTGCTGCTGCACAAGAGGTTGCTGGTAATGCTGTCGGTGCTGCATCCGCTGCGCAAGAAGCTGATAATGAAACATTGAGTGGGCAAAAGATAGTTGAAGATACCATCGTTGCTATTCAAGCCTTATCTGATGATGTTAATAAGGCATCTGATGTTATTGGGCAACTGGATGTTGATGCCGACAAAATTGGTACTGTTGTGAATGTTATCAAAGAGATAGCAGGGCAAACTAATCTACTCGCATTAAATGCAGCGATTGAAGCGGCTCGTGCCGGTGAATATGGGCGTGGTTTCTCTGTGGTTGCTGATGAGGTTCGAACGTTAGCAAATCGGACTCAGCAAAGTACACAAGAGATTCAAAGTATGATTGAGCGTTTACAAGCAGGAGCAAGGGAAGCTGTAGGCGTGATGGATACCAGTAAAGCTCAAAGTGTCGCAACGGTAGAGCGTGCCGCACAAGCTAGTGGGTCGCTAACTACTATTACGGGTTCTGTAAGCACTATCACTCAGATGAATACACAGATTGCCAGTGCTGCTGAGGAGCAGACAGCAGTCGCTGATGAAATTAGCCAAAATGTTCAGCAGGTTGCGGATATTGCAGAGCACTCAGCTAATAATGCCGATGCCCTATCTTCAACAACGAAAGAGATGTCTGCATTGGAGCAGCGCTTAATGCGGATAGTGAACCAATTTAAAGTATAGATTTTACTTGAGAGAGACTATGCCGGTAGTGTGACTTCACGCTATCGGTTTTTTTATGTCAATATAAGCGATTGATATCTACGGCAGGGAATAATGAAATGATGCGGTGGGATAAGCTGCTAACAGTAAAACGTTATGGTCATGAATTAATAGCTTCCCCTGAGGTAGGGCGCAGCCATTTTCATAAAGATCATGATCGTGTGGTGTTTTCAAGTGCATTTAGGCGGTTAGGGCGTAAAACCCAAGTACATCCGTTAGTACTAAATGATCACATCCATACGCGCTTAACTCATTCGATTGAAGTCGGTAGTGTCGGACGCACACTGGGTATTAGAGTCGGTGAGTTGTTGACATCTAGCTTGCCTGAGTGGGTTAGTTCTCATGATATTGGCATGATTGTGCAGTCTGCATGTTTGGCTCATGATATTGGTAATCCACCTTTTGGTCATGCTGGTGAGTATGCTATTAGGGATTGGTTCAAACAGTCAAAGGGTGCAGAGTTTTTAAAGCCTTTATCGTCGCTAGAGTGTCTTGATCTTGAAACCTTTGAGGGAAACGCTCAAGGGTTTAGAGTGGTTACCTGTATTGAAAATCATCTTTATGATGGAGGGTTGCGTTTAACGTACCCTACACTAGGTACTTTGCTTAAATACCCTTGGACCGCGGAGCATGCAATAGGAAAAGGAAAATTTAGCTGCTATCTAACGGAAAGCGAAACACTCAATAAATTAGGAGATGAATTAGGCTTAGTATCTTTAGGAAAAAATCGTTGGTGCCGGCACCCACTCGCTTATTTGATGGAAGCTGCTGATGATATTTGTTACGCAATATTAGACCTAGAAGATGCGATTGAGCTTAATATTCTTACGTTTGATGCTATTAAACCTATTTTATTGAAGTTGTGTGGTGACGTAGAGTTTGAGGATGGAATATTTTATAGCCAGGCATCTGCACGGCGTAAAATTTCAGCGTTGCGTGGTAAGGCTATGGAGAATATGGTTAATTCTGCTGTTGATGCTTTTATGAATAACTATGTAAAAATTATGGCAGGCCAGTATCAAGGAGAACTATTACTTGATGGTGATGCGGGTGTAAAAGAAGGGTTAAGTGCTGCTAAGGCGCTAGCAAAAAATAAAGTGTTTCCTGATACAAGAAAAACTGAGCTTGAAGTAGGTGCCTATAGTTGTTTAGGGATTTTATTAGATGCTTTTTGTCACGCTGTCTATGAGCAGTACCGGAAAGGAAGTGCGGATAATTTAAGCTATCGCAGTGAAAAAATTATGAGTTTAATGGGGATTCATGCCCCAGATCCAAGTTGGTCGTTGTATCATGCCTATATTAGGGCACTGGATTTTATCAGTGGCATGACCGACAACTACGCTGCTTATTTGGCTAGACAAATAGGCGGACTATCCCGTTAGGATCGAGAATATGGCCTCATTGCAGAATCAACTAAGTAGACTGGTTTACTCAACTGAAGCCGGTGATGTTTGTCCGGATTGCAGAAAGCCCAAGGATGCGTGCTGTTGCCAAGAAAATACCGACAATGATCGTATTGCTTCTTTAGATGGTGTGATTCGTATTAGACGGGAAACATCAGGGCGAAAAGGCAAAGGTGTGACGACAGTATCAGGCGTCCCATTAGTCGATGCAGAGCTAAAAAAGCTCACAAAGCGTCTCAAGCAGCATTGTGGAACAGGTGGTGCATTGAAAGATGGCATTATCGAAATTCAGGGTGATCACCGAGAGAGTATTAAATCTCTACTAGAGCAGCTGAATTACACAGTGAAACTTGCCGGAGGTTAAATGCCAAAGAAAAAATGCAGGCGCTGTCAGCAAATAAGAATGATTGCTATCTTGTTTAGTATGATCGCTATTTTACTCCTTATGATGATGGGTAAGTCTCAAGCCGAAATTTATAAATACACAGATGACAGTGGCAAGCGCGTTTTTGTTGGCAGCCTAAGCCAGGTTCCCCAAAAATATAAAGCCCAAATACAGTTACAGATGCCTTCTGATGAAGTTAACAATACAAGCCATTTCTCTGAAAAAAACAAGAAAGCATCTGCTTCTATAAAAGTACGCTCAGAAATTCGCAGGCTTGAGAGAATGCTAGCGCAGATGGAAACGCCAGTGAAAATACAGAAAAATCAGGTGTTGATACCTGTTTCTGTAACTTATCACGGCAAGGAAGCCAACGTGAATATGCTGATGGACACGGGCGCCAGTGGTACAGTGTTTCATCGTGATGCTTTAGCGCGCCTTGATGCAATGAGTGAAGCTGCAGGTTATGCGCGTGTTGCTGGTGGAGGGGTTATTAAAGTTAGCAGTATAGAGTTTGATCGAATAAAGGTGGGGCCTTTTAAAGCACAGAATATCCGCTCTTTTGTGATTGATAATAAGTCGCCTGGAGGACAATTTGACGGTCTATTAGGAATGGATTTCCTCATGAATGTTAAATATGAAATAGATTTTGATAGGAAAGTTATTATATGGGATCCCATACGTTACAAGGCAATGGAAGTGCTGTTAAAAGAAGCACAGTCCACGCCTTGAGTTTTTCTTCATCTTTTTGAATGTGCTCGCTTAGAGTGAATTCTCTGCTAGCTTTAAATCTAATGTGGCTTTGAGTAGTTTGAATAGACGAATAGCTGCATCGATCTCATCTTTACGGTTAGTTAGGCTCTCAATATTTAATCCTAAGGGAATGCCTAAAGGAATACACGCCTCAATAATCTGTTCTAAGTTGCTGCGACAGATCCGAATAGATTCTGCTAACGGGTTATGTGCATCAAGAATGCGATAGCTGGTTGCTTCTGGTACGGATATACCGAGCCACTCCATAAACTCTAATGTTTTAGCGCTACCGCAAGGTGTAAACGTCAGAATGACTCGCTGAGGTGTAATGCCTTGTTCTTTGCATTCACGCGCATAGCGGCTCAGCATATCAACCGTTGCTTGTGGGTTATAGACGGCCTGCGACACAAAAAATGAACACCCCTGAGCGCTCTTTTTTAATAATCTCTGATGCTCATCACCTTTTTGAGCATGTCTTTCTGCGATAGTGACACCGCCAAGATTATAATCTAGCTGGTGTTCTGTGAGCGCTTCATATGCATCATTCAGCGATAGTTGGACTTTACCTTCTGAAGATGGGCTACCCACCATGACAATATCGCGTATCCCGTAGTCGTTCCACGCCTCTTCTAGCCACTGTTCAAAATCGTGTCGGTCTCGTTGAGAAACGCTTTTATAAGTAATAACTGGATGCTGTGACTTTTCACGAATCAGTCGAGAGTAATCACGCGGATCATGCGTTTGCATAAAAGGAAATGGGCGAGGTTTATCAGTTCGGCTACTTTCATCTTGTATGTCATAGACAATAACACCATCAAAATCGATAGCAGAAAGACGTCCCAGTAGTTTGTCGGCGATATCGCTAACTTGATCAGAGGGTGTGTTATCCCTTGGTGGAGTCGTACCAATAAAGTAAACGCCACGCTGTGGATCTGAGAAACGGTCTTTCAATGATGAGTTCATAAGTGCCTAGCGCTTGATAATCGTTAATATGAAGCCAGTTTAACAGTGAATAGGATTCATGTGTTTGTATGAATAGATGAAATTTTTTCGATATAAGTTGAGATAATTTAATGGAGGATAGATGATGACCTATATGTATAGAGTGAGAATAGCGAATAATGGACGTAACCAAACCAACTTTTGACTTTGCAGAAGTCAGTCGGCAAATTGATAAAGCATCGGGCAAGGGAACGCCACCAGTGGATAAGTGGCACCCAGATTTTTGTGGCGATATAGATATGCGTATTTTACGCGATGGACAGTGGTTGTATAACGGCACCCCGATTGGTCGCCCTGCGATGGTTAAACTATTTGCGACTGTTTTATGGAAAGAAGATGAGGCTTATTTTCTTAAAACGCCCGTCGAGAAAATAGGCATTCAAGTTGATGATGTTCCTTTTCACTTTATTCATGTAGAAACAGTCGCCCATGAACTTGGCGAGGCGCTGTGCTTTATAAGCCTTACAGGAGATAGAGTTATAGCCAGTGCTGATAACCCGATTCGAGTGGAGACAGATCCTATAACAGGTGAGCCGTCTCCTTATCTCTATGTTAGGTTTGGTATGGAAGGCCTGATCACTCGTTCAGTTTTCTATACTCTCGTGGAAAAGGCTCATGAGGAGCTACGTGAGGGTGTTGCGCAGGTTGTGATTAATAGCGCAGGGGAAACTTACGTTTTAGGTAATGTTGAGTAATTATCTTGCTCCCTAAGGCCTTATAAGATCAGTTTCCTATCGAGCTTTAGCGAGTAAGCTATCTAGCTGATTAGCAAATGTTCTACGATCCTGTTCATTGAATGACTTAGGCCCACCCGTTTCAACGCCTGTATTACGTAATGTGTCCATAAAGTCGCGCATGGAAAGCAGCTGTCGAATATTTTCTAGTGTATAGAGCTCTCCGCGTGGATTTAAGGCGATACCTTTACACTCAACTACCTCGGCGGCTAAGGGGATATCGGCGGTAATAACTAAATCGCCTGCCGATAGTTTTTGCACAATGTAATTGTCGGCCACATCAAAGCCTGCAGGTACACGAACAGCATTAATCAATGGAGAGGGTGGGGTGCTAATGAGTTGGTTAGCCACCAATGTCATTGTTGTATTAGTACGTTCAGCGGCTCTAAATAGAATATCTTTAATGACGCGTGGGCAAGCGTCTGCATCAACCCAAATGTGCATAATTACTCCAGTAATTTAATTATTATCAGGAACCATCATTCCTTTTTGAACAGCCTCTAATGTTAGCATTCTTTGCATCCAGCTCTTCACATTAGGGTAATCTTCTAGAGTGATTTTTTGCCATTCATAGCGTGCCGCCCAAGGATAAATTGCAAAATCAGCGATACTCAGCTGGTCAACGACATATTCTCTGTTATATAAGCGCTTATCGAGTACGCTCCATAACCTTTGTGCTTCGCTGTTGTAACGCTCTAGAGCATAAGGCACTTCTTCTGGGGCAAAGCGGTTAAAGTGGTGTGCTTGGCCAAGAAAGGGGCCAAATCCGCCCATTTGCCACATAAGCCACTCCATCATCTCATATCGTTTGCTTGCTTCTGTAGGAATGAATTTCCCAGATTTTTCACCTAGATAAAGCAGAATTGCTCCCGTTTCGAAAAGTGATATGGGTTCACCGTTCGGGCCTTCTGAGTCAACAATGGCAGGGATTTTATTGTTGGGGCTAATGTTAATAAAATCAGGTGAAAACTGCTCATCTTTCAAAATATTAACAGTAAAAGTCTGATATTTTGCGCCAATGGCCTCAAGCATAATAGAGACTTTTCTACCGTTAGGTGTTCCCCATGTATATAGATCGATCATTCTGATTGGCCTTGTTGGCTATAGTGTTTATACACATTGAGCAGCTCATCTTCAGTAAAGGTCACAATAATCAACTGTTGTCCTGGGGTAATTAAGTCAGGATTTTGTCCTAATAGACCTTGCTGAAAATTATAGATGTGAGTGGTTGCTACTTTGTTATGTAGTAGTTTGCCAAGAAAAGAGCTCTTTCTATTTGTTAGGGTCTCGTCTGCTTCTTCTGGAATGGTGGCTTGGATGAGGGTTTTGTTATCGGATAATGTGATCCCTTTAGCAAACGTTTCTGTTAATCCCTTTTGCATAATACCCCAAATACCTTGCTCGTCCTTTTGGTTAACAGCGTGTATATAAAACACTTTTTTTCCATTGTTGTCCGACTGGTCCAAAAGTTCTTTTAGTTTAATCTGGGTACCAATGGATGCCGCATCAGTTATAGATGTCGGCTGCTTACCGTCTGTCAGCGTATTATTCTTTGGGTTAAATACAGGCAAATTAACGCCAAAGGTTTGTGCCGTCTTGTTGTTACTGATGTCACCACTTTTGCCAACTAAAAGGCGAGCGTCTGCTGTGTCTGGTAGCTTAATTAATTGATCTTCGGTGACAAAATGACTGGCTGTTGACGCGTCGATTGATTTTTCAGAATGATCGGTAATCTTTTTAATATGAGTGAGTGCTTGAGAGCGTTCTTTGCTACCGACAGCTTTGTCCGGGTTAGCATTTTGTGCTGATTGCGTTTCAGTATTTAGGGCGTTATCGGTCGTACTTGGTACTGTAGGAGGTAAATAGAAATAGCCTGCGATGATGAGACCTAAAAGAACTAAAATTAGTACTATACGAGTCATTTTTCCTATTCCTCATAGATGTAAAAATCCATTGTATTACATGACTCTAAATCAGTTTCGGTCTTGAATAAAGGGTGGAAACATAGAATAGTTATTTTAGCTGTATTGTTGATGCAATCTTATTGAGGTAAACATATAACATAAGTGCATGTATATTTTGCTTAGTAATGCACTTTTTATTTGGGAAATCTTATTTTGAAAAACGCGCACGCTGTTAATCGTTTTTCATTGGGGGAGGGGCATGAGAGTCGAAATTGATGAAGTGTTACAGTTTTGGTTTGGTGATCTTGAGAATGGATTTCCTCTAACGAATAGGGAACCCATTTGGTGGCAAGGTGGTGCTGAGCTTGATAGAAAAATTGACTCACTCTTTGGTGCCAAGGTTAATGCTGCACTGCGTGGTGAGTTAGATGGCTGGAAAAGTACACCTAGAGGAAGGCGTGCCTTAGTTATCTTGCTTGATCAATTTACACGCAACATGTATCGCGGTATGGCTGAAGCTTTTAAGGGAGATCATATCACTAGGGAGATTGTTCTTGAGAGCCTTGGGTGTGGGCATGATGATGCATTGGAGTTTTCTGAACGTATGTTTTTCTATATGCCGCTGGAGCATAGCGAAACACTACAAGATCAGGATTTATGTATTAGTCGGTTAGAAAATTTATTGACTGAGGTGCCGTTAAAAGAGCGCCATAGAGTTGACTCTGCCATTGATTTTGCGTCTCAGCATCGTGACATGATTATACGTTTTGGTCGCTTTCCACACCGTAACCAAGTGTTGGGGCGTGAGTCGACAGCCGAGGAGTTAGCATATTTGCATCAGTCTCATAGTCGTTGGGGGCAATAAGCATTTTGCACTAGTGATGAAGTAAGGATATCTGCGTTATACTTATCCTATATTGAATTGCAAAATAGCGGGAACTGAATTGCCAAAAGTGCAGAATATACAGCTTCATGAAACGGGTGCTCATGAGCATAAAAACCAGAGTGGTGTAATCAAGCCACTAGTACTAGCCATTTGTATTATGGTTTGCCTTTTATTGGCAGTATTAACCCTTCAGCTGGCATTTGTATCGTCTCAGTCTTTATTATGGCTTTTTTGGGGGCTATCAGCAGCTTCTGGTGTTTTGGTTTTTTTATTAATAAGAGTCTTAAAGACGTACAAAGAACTCCAGATGCGTCTTGATCTTATTAGTAGCGGAAAAGACTTAGTAACAGGCTTGCCTGACCCTCATGAATTTGAAGTGAGAGTTGATGTTGAGTGTCGTCGCAGTGTAAGAGAGTTCACTCCTTTGACATTAATGTATGTCGGTTTTGATATAGAAGAGTTGGAAGAAGACGATGCCGTTAAAGTGGCACAAAATCTTATTCATGCAGTTTGTCGCCCTGGCGATATGGTAGCGAAAGTGGACGCAACAACCTTTGGTCTTATTTTGCCTGCCACTAATGAACTAGTCTTGCAGCTAGCAGACCGGTGCTTGAAAGGGCTTCAGCAGTTAGATATTAAGCACCCGGTCAGTATTGGTCTAGGTACGTTTCAACCAACATCTGATTTGAATTGTGAAACGGCGACGGCATGTGTTCAACAGCTATTGATTAATGCTAAGACGCGCGGTGGCGATCAGGTTTGCGCAGATGCAGAGCAACATGTTAACCCCTCTGTAACTTACTCTTATTGATAAATATGTCTTGCTCCGCCCCTGATAGTTTTCAAGCGCTTCTTGCTCGTCTGGTGCTGCAAGCGGAGCAAGGAAATGTTCGTTATCCCTGTTGGTTAACAGGCTCCCCGCAATGGACAGCTGAGCAAGCTCTTACATATATTCAAAACAATGATCAGCTGCGTTGTATTATTATTTCATCTCGCGAATGGGAAGGGCAGGTCACTTGTCCCGTTCATCAAGCACATCGCTTGTTAGGACAAGAGGTAGAGCTGCTTGTCTATGATGGTTTTAGTGGTATTAACCCTGACACATTAGGCCAGATTTCGGGTTTGCTGAAAGGCGGTGGGCTATTTGTTTTTTTGAGTCCTCCTCCTGAATCACTTGATTTTTTTGATGATCCCGAGAAACAACGATTACGCGTTGAACCTTATACAAGCTTACAGGTGGGTAATCACTTTCTTGAGCATATGATGCGTTGTTTTAATGAAGAGCCTTTCCTCTCACGCTTTGACCAAACGCATGGTTTATTGTCGCTATTGCCACCCTCTTTATCTCATACTCCAACAGACGTAGGGCTCTTTGATCAGCAGGAAGTGGTTGATCAAGTTACTCAGTGTTTTGCTCTGTCTGGGCAGCAGTGTTGTGTATTGACTGCCGCTAGGGGCAGAGGTAAGTCTGCTGCTTTGGGGTTAATCGCACGCCAATTACTAGACCAAGGCCGAAATGTAGTTGTGACGGCTCCTTCTGCTGATGCGCTTGATAGCTTGTTTGAACATGCATCGGCCGCTGAGGGTTTTCATCGGACGCGCTATCAAGTCATTGAAGAAAAGCAGCAAATGCATTTAACATTCCAGCAGCCTGTGGATGTTTGTTGTGAACACAGTGATGCTGATATTTTGTTGGTGGATGAAGCCGCCGGAATTCCAGTACATCTATTAACTGGTTTTTTAGAGAAGTATTCAAAAATTATTTTCGCAACAACGACCCAAGGTTATGAAGGAACAGGACAAGGGTTTGTGCTGCGGTTTTTATCTACTCTTCAACGCCGAGCTAACGCGCTGCATTGTTTTACGCTTGAGAAGCCCATTCGTTGGTCAGAGCATGATCCGTTGGAGCCTTTTATCAATAAGCTTTTGCTTTTGGATGCAGTTTCTTTGAGTAGCGAAATAGTAGAGAAAAAAATAAAAGAAAGTTCTTCTGTAATTCAGTACCGCTGTGTTGATTCCACATGGCTAGTTGATAACCCAGATCAGCTGCGAGCCTTGTTTGGTTTAATGATAAACGCTCATTATCGAACGACTCCTGGCGACCTACGAATTATGCTGGATAGTCCTAACTTGCAAATCTGGATTGCAGAATCAGTTGAAGGGATTGTTGGGGCTTGTCTTGTAGCAGAGGAAGGAGGGCTTGAAGAAGAGCTTATACAGCATATTTGGGAAGGAAGGCGCAGACCTAGAGGTCATTTGCTTCCCCAGTTGTTGGTTGCCCAGGAGGGCTATTTAAATGCAGCTGAGTTCACTATGCTGCGGGTCGTGCGTGTTGCTGTATGTGATCAATATCGGCGCAGCGGTATAGCCACTGGTTTATTACATGCAATTGAGCACTCGCCAATAAATAGGCAATATCAAATGATGGGTGCGTCATTTGCCGTGACCGCATCGCTTCTTGATTTCTGGCAGGCTGAGGGGTATCAGGTTATTAGAGTTGGGACACAGCGCGATCCTATTAGTGGTTCTTATGCGGCGCTTGTACTTAAGGGGCTGTCAGTGCCTGCTAATCAGGCGTTGTGTGCTTGGCAAAGTGAATTTCAAAAGCGATTACTTTTTTTGAAGAATGAGTGGCTTCAGGCGTTAGATAGCAATATTTTAGTGCGCGTTAAGCAATCTGTGCCAGTTGAATTTTTACGATCAGAACATGAAGAGTGGTATGACCTATCTGGTTTTGCATTCCACCATCGAGCTTACGAAAGTAGTGCTTACATTTTTGCTCGATTGGCAGAGCAGTATCGAGGTCTTTGGGATATTGATTCAACAGATAAGCAGATTAAATACTTGATCGAAGAACGCGTCATTCAGCAAAAAAGTGAACAACAAGTAATAGATGCTACCGGTCTACAAAATCGTAAAGTACTGCTGAACTCGCTTCGTTTAGCGGCAAGCTTTCTTTACCAACAAGCTCAGCGTCAAGGTCTGTTTAATTAGTTGTTTAGATAGAAACTCCTATAGTTATCCTTGCTTTTTCAAAATGAAAATTTCACCTGCAACGGGTTTGTTTTTTTCTAGGCGAAGCTCGCAAACAGCTGAGTGAACTAATGAAAAGTTATTTTCATTTAATAATGTGTGAATATAATCAGCGCTGTGTTGGTATCGGCCAGATTGATCTAGCTGCCAAGAGGTCCTACAAGACTCAGTACTAAATGCAAATAAGCCATTATTTTTTAGTGCATGGCTGGCGTGTCTAAAGAGTGAAGTAAGCTCTCCTATATAGATCAGCACATCGGCAGCCATAATGAGATCAACATTTTTAGTGGCCTGTAGGCTGCTCTGAACATCATCGTGGATGAGATGATGATAGAGCTTAGTTTTAGCCGCATGCTCAAGCATTACCTCTGATACATCAACACCTGTGAGCGAAGAGATGGATGCTTTCGATGATAAAGCTTTGCCAAGTAATCCAGTCCCGCAACCAAGGTCAATGACGGATATGGCAGTGTTGGGCAAACAATCGCTTAACTGTTTTACCAATTGCTCAGGCAAAGTGTAGTGGAGCTGGTTTACCAGGCGGTCTTCAAATTGGTCAGCACAGCTGTTAAATAAGGATTCAACATATTCGCGTGGGGCCTGTGTGGAGGGAGTACCTTGTAGAGCATTGAGTTGGTGATTTAGAACCGGGTGGTCAGGGGATTTTTTCTGTATTAATAAATAGAGCGCATGCGCTATTTTCGGATGATTCTGCTCCAGTGCATAGTCTCCTAGTGAAATCATGGCGTCATCGCTGAGGTTTAAAATACTAAGTTGCTCCTCTACGTTACCCATGCGATTATTGATGCCGCTTAATAAAGCCCACTCATTTAGCCAGTCTTGTTCGGTATACTCAGGTCCCTGTTCTAATAACTCTAAAGCCGTAACTGAATCATTAAGGTGTCGTTTAGCGAGTGCTAAACTAATGTAGGCTTCTGGAATACTGGGTGAGAGCGAAATAGCTATCATCAAATCTGTTTGCATTTCTGACCAGCGAGAAAGTTGTTCAAAAATATTCGCTCGGTTGCAGTAGAACAGAGGTTGTTGTTTAAGATCTAGCGCGTGATTAATATATTCTAAAGCTTCAAGAAATCGCTGCTGATAGCTTAAGGCGAGTGATAAGTTGCTAAGTGCTTGTGCCTTATCATGACTACTTTTTGCATTTTTTTGGGCGCGCTGTAAGTGCTTTTCTGCAATGTCTAGCTTGTGCGTGTTTAGAGCAATAACACCTAGTAGTAAATTTGCTTGATAATGCAGTGGCGCACGCGCAATAATTCTTTTACAAATGTACTGTGCTGATTCGTAGTTACCTTGGTTTAGTAAAGTCATTGCTTTACTGATAGTTTGTTCGGTCTGTTTCATCGCGCATTATCAAAAGTGAATTTGGGATGCATTTTGTACTCAAAATTAGTGGATAGCAACGATACGAATTATGATGTCTTTTCAACCTCAACAGCTTAAAAAGCTGGCAACAATGAAAATGCCCTTTGGGAAATATGCTGGACGAATCTTAGTCGATCTTCCAGAGCCTTATATATGCTGGTTTGAAAAGAAAGGGTTTCCATCTGGGGAATTAGGTGACCTTTTACGCACCTTGTATGAAATTAAACTCAATGGGTTGGAGTACTTATTACAGCCATTGAAAGAGCCGTCATCAAGGTATGAGAGTTTCTCGTCGGGTAAAAAATCATGACGCCTGCGGTTAATGTGGTTAAAAAGGCAAAGCTTTCTTATAAGCTGCATGAATATCAGCATAATGCTTCCAGTAGTTCCTATGGTGAAGAGGCGGCTGAATTATTGAATCAAGATTCAGCTCAAGTGTTTAAAACCCTGCTTGTAGCAATAGAGGGTGATCAGAAAAAACTCGCGGTGGCTGTTGTTCCTGTCAGCGGGCAGCTTAATATAAAAGCGATGGCTGCTGCTCTGAACGTTAAAAAGGTAGTGATGGCTGAGGTTGTCGCTGCGGAGCGCAGTACTGGGTATATCGTAGGAGGTATAAGTCCATTGGGGCAAAAGAGAGCGCTGCCGACTGTGGTTGATGAGTCGGCTAATAGCTTTGAAAGTATATTTATGAGCGCAGGCAGAAGAGGCCTAGAGATTGAGATGTCAGCAGGTGACCTTGCCATTCTGACATCTGCTAGATTCGCCAATATCGGCCGTTAACGCTAGCTGGCTTGGCGAGATTTTATTAAATCAACTTGAGCTTGAGCGGCTGCAATAGCTGCTGGCTTAAACTCGGCTGCTTCAATGCTATGTCTATTAAGAAGTTTATAGAAGTCGGTTCTATTCCTTTGAGCAATACGAGCGGCATGCGTTACATTGCCTTCGGTAACCTGCATCAGTTTAATCAGATAGCGTTTTTCAAAGTCAGCTCGCGCTTCGTTGAAAGATGGAATAACAAGATCTTGGTTAGAAAGTGCATTCGCAACTAACCCCTCTGATATAACTGGACTTGCACTTAGTGCAACAACCTTTTCCATAACATTTTGAAGCTGTCTTACATTGCCAGGCCAAGCTGCTTGGGCTAATAAATGTAAGGCTCCTGGTGAAATATTACGTACTTTACGATTGTGCTGCTGTGTTGCTTTAGCTAGAAAGTGTCTTGCTAATACGGGGATGTCTTCTGGTCTGTCTCGTAAAGGAGGTAGTTCGATGTTAACGACATTTAAACGATAGTATAGATCTTCTCGAAAATCTTCACTCTGCATCGCTTGATCTAGGTTACGATGTGTCGCAGAAATAATACGCACATCAATGGCGATATTCTCGACTGAGCCTACTGGGCGAATCACTCTTTCTTGTAATACCCTGAGTAGTTTTACCTGCAGCGGTTGCGGCATATCACCTATCTCATCAAGAAATAGTGTGCCGCCATGTGCTGCTTGGAAGAGCCCTTGATGATTCGAAATAGCGCCAGTAAAAGAGCCTTTAGTGTGACCAAAAAGCTCAGACTCAAGTAGTTGTTCCGGCAGTGCACCACAGTTTATAGCAATAAACTTGTTGTTTGCTCGTTGGCTTGCTTGATGAATAGCGCGTGCCATGAGTTCTTTACCACTACCGCTAGGGCCAGTGATAAGCACGCTGACATCAGACTCAGCAACGCGGTGAGCTTGATCTAATAGGTGTAACATGACCGGGCTTTTGGTGATGATTTCATCACGCCATTTAGTATTTCTACGCCGTTCAGCTGAAACAAGTGCCGCTTTTACCGTGTCGAGTAACTGTATTTTATCAATGGGTTTTGTTAAAAAACCAAAAACACCTTGTTGAGTTGCCGCTACTGCTTCAGGAATAGAGCCGTGGGCTGTAATGATAATAACAGGTAGGCCAGGCCAGTTTTGCTGGACATGCTTAAAAAGCGTAAGACCATCCATCTCATCCATGCAGAGGTCTGTCAATACTAGATCTACGCGCTCAGTAGGCAATAGACGCAATGCTTCTTCGCCACTTGAGGCGGTGAGCACTTGGTATCCCGATGCTTCTAGGCGCATAGTTAGCAGCGATAGCACGCCATTGTCGTCATCGACTAGAAGGATTCGTGAAAGTTGCGTCATGATTTAAGGTTCCTCACGTTGACGGGTAATGGCTTGTTCAATCTGAGTGAGAGCATCAATTTGCTGCTGTTGCTTTTCAATAGTGAGCTTGGCAGTGTTTAACCGAGCAGTAACAAAGTCTTTCTCTTCAATCGCGGCTAAGTTTGCCTGAACATGCCTGAACCTTAGATAAAGATAACGGTCTGCAGTGCAAGATTTATTAGGTAGTAGTGGGATTTGTGCGAACAGAGGTAGTGACTGTTCTAACGTTTCTTTACTTCTAGTAATGCTGAGTATATTTGCCTGTCGTTCTGGAGAATCTTTAGACGCCTCTAACATTAATTTTTGTTGTGCCGTATTAGATGTGATGAACTGGTGCTCATCTTCTAAAAACTGGCTTAACGCTGCCTCCGGTAAAAAACAGTTAGGTTGTGGTGATTGAGTTTGCTGAATTAAGTTAGGCAGCGGATGACAGCCCCCTAAAAAAAGTAGTGATAATGTTAATAATAAAAAATGCTTAGTCATATAAGTAGTTTGTTCAAACGATAATTAAATTATACGGGCTTCAAGGGAAGTTCTAGGCGAAAAACGATTTCACCTTCTCTGTTTGTTCTTAAGTTAAGTTCGCCATGCATCGCTTTACTTGCTTCCATTGCAATACTTAACCCTATGCCGGAACCTTTTAATGGACCTGTGCGCTTCTTTTTTCCTTGATAAAAAGGTTCGAAAATATTTTCAGCATCCGTTTCTGAAATTTCAGAACCATTATTCTCGACGTCAATGATCAGCTGCTTTTCAGATGCATAAGCGTCAATTGTGACATGTCCATCCTTGTCGGTATAGTAAATAGCATTAGAAACTAAATTGCCTAGTACTCGATGCAGCATGTCAGGGTCTAGTTGCACAACTAGAGACGTTTTTGGCAGTGTTAACGTTATCGACTTTTCACAGATTAATAACTGTAGCGGACTAATCGCTTTCATTATTATGCTGCGGATATCCACATGTTGAATTTTCAGAGTATGAGATTGCTGGAGCTTGTTGTAATCCAGTAGTTGTTCAATCAGCTTTTGTAAGTTAATACTGCTACTTTGAAGAAGCGATACCACATGGTGCTGGCGCTCATTAAGTGTCCCAGGGACTTCCTCCGCGAGCAGATCTGCACCTTCCCGGAGTGTTGTTAGTGGTGTTTTTAGTTCATGAGAGATGTGCTGAATAAATTCTCTTTTTAATCGTTCTAATTGAAGTAGGTGTTGGTCAAGCCAAAGGAGTTGATTGTTTAATTGGACTATTTCTTTTGGTCCACTTATAGGGTTTTTGGGTAAGTTTTCCCTGCGCCCTATGGCTTCGATACGGCTAGTGAGTTTGGTGATTGGTCGTGTAATAGCGCTTGAAAAAAACAACATAAACAAGAATGTAGCCACAGCTAAAAAAGCAGTTTGCAACCAAAGGTTTTCTCGCGTTATACGTGCTTGCTCTTGCAGATTGGCTAATTCAATCCCGGCTTTGTTAAAGCTCTCTTCTGCAAGTTCACGTGTGAGTTGTGGTAATTCATTAATAGTTTCATCGAAAGGGTCTTTTTGGATAGCCGCAAACAGATCTTGAAACTTCTGTTGTTTTTGATTCTGTTCAGTAATGAACATTTGGATTGATAGGTGATTATTGAACCTTTCAACCTGCTCAGTTAAACGCTCTTGTATCTCTGGTTTTTTTAGAATACGAAACTGCGTTGCTGCACGCACAATATCTTCTGCTAAGCGTTCTAGTGAGTTATTTTGCTGACTGAGCTCAAGCGAGATTTGCGCTAGTCTATAACTCTGTTGCAATTGGTTTTCCAGAACCATGCTGCTTTTATAAAGCATGAAGCCAATTGGCACATTAACTAGGAAGAAGGCAATAAACACCCATTGTTTTAGTGAGCGAAGCTGTAAGGCTCGTGTGAGGAGCGTCATATTACCTTATTCTCTGTGCTGTCGATGTCCTGATTATCCTTAATTTTGTGTCTTAGGTTAAGTAAGTCGGTACTTATATAGTGTTATTTACAGGTTTTTCGCTAAATACATTGAAGAGAGGCGAAGGTGAGCAGTATTTTCAGTTGATTAGCATCCATTTTCTTTGGAACAGACAACTCATCTAGGCTAAGGAAGCCATTGTTGTTTGTATCCATTTGAAGAAAACGATCAGAAATTTCGCTATCAGCCATCGCTTCTAAATAATTTAAGCGACCGTCTTTGTTGCTGTCTAAGTTCTTCAAGAGTAATTCCGGGTTTAAATACTCTTGTGGACTCGGTTGATTTAATTGTGAAGATTCTGCTAACAGTGGCACGGTTGCGATGAATGAGATGATAAGAGCAATAGTTAAACGCATGGAAGGATCTCCGCCAGTAAAGTTATGACTGAGATAGCATGTTTTGTGCCGATTGTTTATTAGTTGTTATTTATCAGTGTGTTATGATATTTTTTGTTAGTTTAAGATAAGAGGTATAAGCTGTTAAGTATTAAAGTGTCTGTTATTAGCGTCTTTTATGGGTGCTTGCTTAAAATATTAATATATTACAAAGACTTATGTTGTCTCTTAAAAAGGACGTTTTTAGCTTTCAAGCACTTTACTTAACTACGTTTGCATTAGGGTCGTTGTTTTAGTTCCTGGCTCTGTCAAGTGAGGCAAGTAAATGGCTAATGATACCTGTGTAGATAAGAGGGTCTGGTCGTGTGGTACTCATGACACGTAGGCCCCAAATTCCAGTCATTAGCATTTTTGCTAGGCTATCGCAGTCGGTATCTGATTTTATGTCACCTTGCAGCCGAGCATTTTCAAGTGAGAGATAAAAGTGATGTTCAATACGGTTTAAATACTCAGTGATTTTTACCCTAATATCGTCATCTTCAGTGGCAAGCTCAAGAAGCGTATTTACCATCAAGCAACCTCTACCTATTTCATCGCATTCCATTTCTTTGCATATCCGGGAAAAAAAGTGAGCGATAGCATCGATGGCAGAGTCTGATTGTTCCATGCATTCGCTGATGCGTGTTAAGCTGCGGTTCGCGTAATTATCGATAACTTCAAGAAAGAGCCCTCGCTTACTATTGAATGCTCCGTATAGGGACCCAGGTTTAAGATTAGTTGCATGTACAAGATCAGTAACCGATGTGGCGTTATAACCCGTGCGCCAAAAAACCTCCATGGCTTTATTGAGTACTTCGCTTCTATCAAACTCTGCTGGTCTTGCCATTTGTCATGGTCCCTGAGTGATTAGCGTGCTAGGAAAAATCTCTTAAGTTTAACTTATGGTACATAGAAAGGATTTCGTCAACTATGCATGGAATAAAAAAGTTTTCTGTTTTATGTATTTTTACTGCTTTTTTCTTATCAGGCTGTATAGATTCTCTTGGTTTAAAGTCTAAAAACACTGAAGTTGAGTTTGTAAGAGGGGTCGTGAGCAAAGACGCTGATGGGTTTGTCATGACGCCTTGTTATAGCCAAGAGCGCCGTCGACTGAATGATTTTCGAGGGTTATTAGCTAAACGTTTTTCTGCTCAGCCATCAAATGTAGATCTGCCTGTTTATATGGAAGTAAAAGCTGAGCAAGGTGTTGATTTAATATGGCGTGTTGATGATGTAATGATTGCTGGTGGTGGCAGTAAGATGTGTCATGTTGATTTATCGGCTATTCGCTTTCGTGCGCAGGGGATTAACCCTCCTTGGTTGTCCGATGTCTTGCCTGATAGTGTTCGTGTTCAATCTTATGAGACATTACAAACATTACATTTCCCTATGGATGAGTACGATGGTGTACAGGGTGTTTGGGAAAGTTCACTTGAAAACACTAACGGCCAATCTCATTCACTTCGCTTAGAAATACGTGATCAATCATGCACTGACGTTCTGAATATTTGGTATCGCTGGAGTGCAAATATGACATTGGATGGCAAAGCTTTCCAAGGTTGTGCCCGGCAAGGAGATTTAACCAATCGTGCTTTGCTAGGTCGCTATAGCAATGTTTTGACTGATAACGAAGCGTTTGTTGTACTGGATTTACTTCCTGAGAGAGTGGCATCTATGCTGCTGGACTATCGTAATGGCCAGGCGCTCATTGTTATGACGGGTACTTGGCAATGGAAAAGTAATGATAAATTAATACTTCATTTTACTCAGCAAGATGGCCGTAAGCAGGAATCAGTTTTGTTATTAAAAAGAGCTCGCTCTGGTGAATTTGTGCAAGAAGGTTTCTCAGCAGAGTTTGGACGATCGGGTATTTCACTTAAGCGCTCTGAATAATTATTTATCTAAGAGTAAGGCTCTGGCCTCGTTAATTTGAGCGGCTAGATAGTCACTACCTCCTTGATCTGGATGAAGTTTCTGCATTAGCTTTCTATGCGCCTTAATAATATCTTCCTTAGAGCAACCTTCTGCTAAGCCCAGAATATCGAGTGCATCTTGGCGAGTCATCTTTGAGTGATTTTGTGAACGCTTATTTGAGCTTTTGAAGAAGCGTTGTAGAAAAGGTATGGCTCTAAAGATGAAATTATACTTTTTGAAAATAAGGAAGAAGCTGGCCAGTAATGCACCTATCCAATGGAGGCGTCCAGTGATTGTTAAAATAACAATGATAGCTATTAGTAGTAAAACCAATAGTTTAAAAAGGGCAAAACTGCGGCGCTGTGCAGGTAATGCTCTTATCCAGAGCATTCCTGCAATCAAAATTGTTCCTAAAATGATAATAACTACAGGGCTCATTGTGTGCTCAGTGTTTCTAATAGTTATTACAGGGTATCGCGCAGTGCTCTCTTAGGGAAGTTTTAGGTTATGTACTTAAGGCTTCTTCACGTACACGCTGTTGGTCGCCTACATATCGTTGGTATTTTTTCGCCTTAACAAAATGCATATCGACCATGACTAATCCATCCACGCAATAGTTAAAGTCGGCATCAATTCCGAAATCCATAAAGCAAACACCACCGCTAGAACATAGTTCACTGTATTGTTTATAAAGCGTGGGAACTGAGACTCCTAGATAGTCCAGCTGCTCTTTAAGAATTTTAAAATCACTCTTATAGTCGTTACCAGAAAATAGTGTGTGGAGACTATCGGTCTCTTCATTTGATAGCTTATAAGGCATGTTTGCTTTGGCCAGTTGATGGCTAGCACCAAAATAATGTTGGTAAAACCAGACCAGCATATCTTTAGCGGGTTTTGGGTAGCTGTTGCTTAGACTCACTGGGCCAAACATATAGCGCACTTCCGGGTGTTTCTTTAAATATGCACCGATACCATACCATAGGTAATCTAAACTCCGCCTTCCCCAATAACGAGGCTGTACAAAGCTACGTCCCAGTTCTATTCCTTGCTCAAAATAGGGTTGCATAGCTTCGCTGTACTGAAATAAGGTTTCACTATAGAGAGGGCTTTCAGAATCGTGAATGAGCTTATGAGCTTCTGCTAACCGATATGCTCCGGCAATCTCAAGGTCTTCCTCGTCCCATAGAATCAGGTGGCGATAGTAGTGATCATACTTGTCTAAATCTTTATTTTCCCCAGTGCCTTCACCTACACAGCGAAAAGATACTTCTCGTAATCTTCCCACTTCTTGCATAACAGCGGAATCCGGGCGGTAGTCAAATAAGTATATTTTTTTTCCATCAGCAGTCTCGCCCAGTAACTCTGATGATTTGAGTTCTTGTTTTAATACGCGTCGATCCTGTGGGGGAGCAATGGTTTTTTCGGTAATAAATAAGGGGCTTTTACGTTTAGCAATACGGTATAAATGTTTACGTAAAAGTTTTGTTTTTTCGGCAGTCGAAACAGGAACTGCATCTATGTGACTATATGGAATTGCTTGGCCTATACGAATGGGAATGATGACCGATTGCTTATTGAACATCTCTCTGGCTAACAGCAGCGCAGATAATGATTTATTAATATAAGACATGCCGTAAAAGAGAGGAGAGTTCTTCCCTCCTAAGTAAACAGGTAAGACAGGTGCGTTTGCTTTACGTGCAAAGCGTAAAAAACCACTATTCCATTTTCCATCTTTGATGCCGGTCATGCCTGCTCTGGATACTTCTCCTGCTGGGAATACAATCACTGCTTCTTCATTTTGAAGTGAACTTATAATGCGTTCGATGTCATTTTTTCGGGTTCCTTTGCCTAGGTTATCTACGGGTAAAAATAATGAATCGAGTTGCTCGAAATTGCTTAAAACATCATTGGCAACAATGCGAACATCACGGCGGATTTCGCCAATAAGCTTGAGCAGTGCTAAGCCATCTAAAGCGCCTAAAGGGTGGTTTGCAACAATAACCACTCGGCCCGATGATGGGATATTCATCCTGTCCGCATGGCTGAGGCTGTAGCTGAAGTTAAAATAATCTAGAACCTTATCAACAAATTCAAAGCCTGTAGTTCCGTGGTTTTTTGTTAAAAAAGTATTGATTTCATCTTCATGAACTAAGCGACGTAAGCAATAAATAGCTGAGCGGCGAAAGGGTGCTGGCTTCTCAGAAAAGGCAGGATATTTATGGGTTAAAACTTGCTCTACATTAATCACATTGTGACCCTGTTAAAAATCAATATGTAGAAATAATATGGCAGTTATGTGGCAATTATTTGACGAGAAAATGACAAAGATGTGACGCAATAGTCATGCTTATGTGGTCTATCAGCAAGTATTAGGTAGTAAGCTATATTTTAGTTATACTGTTTTTATATACAGTTTATATGTGCAGTTGTGCGAAGAGTGTATGAGGAAAATTATTCATTGTGATTGTGACTGCTTTTTTGCAGCCGTTGAAATGCGTGACAACCCTAGCTATTCAGATATTCCATTAGCAATTGGTGGGCGTGCTGATAGAAGGGGGGTGATAGCGACATGTAACTATCCTGCACGTGCATATGGTGTTCGTTCTGCTATGGCTACTGCACACGCGCTTAAACTTTGCCCTACATTGACCGTTATACCTGGGCAGATGGAAAAGTACCGACAAGTATCTGCCCAAATCATGGCTATTTATCGTGAAGTGTCCGACTGCATTGAACCCTTGTCTTTGGATGAAGCGTACCTTGATGTGACAGATAGCGAGAAGTTTCAAGGGAGTGCGACGCGTATAGCGAAGATGCTGTGTGAAAGAGTCTTCAAAGAAACGGGGATCACCATTTCGGCCGGAGTGGCCCCTAATAAGTTCCTGGCTAAAATAGCTAGCGACTGGAATAAACCGAACGGTTTATTTGTGATAACGCCCAAGCAGGTTAATAGTTTTGTTCAAGCCTTACCTGTTGGAAAGCTTTTTGGTGTAGGGCGTAAAACTGCTGAGAAGTTACAATCAATGCATGTTCAAACGTGCGGTGATTTAAGGGAGCTTTCAATAGTCCAGTTAACAGAAAATTTTGGCCGTTTTGGACAAAGGCTTTATGAGTTGAGCCGTGGTATTGATGAACGCGAAATAGTTACAGATAGAGTAAGAAAGTCTATTAGTGTTGAGCATACCTTTGCAAGTGACCTTCTTACCTTGAATGATTGCTTATCCAATATACCGGCGTTGTATGAGGAGTTGCTACAGCGCTTCAGCAAACTTCAGCAACAGAGATCAATGCAAGGTTTGTTCGTTAAGCTTAAATTTAATGATTTTAGTCAAACAACTATTGAGCATCGTTCTTTAATACATAATGAAGAACTGTGGTCGGCCCTTATGACGCAGGGATACCAGCGGGTAAATAAGCCTGTTAGGTTGCTCGGTGTGGGCTTTCGCTTAAAAGATCAAGAATCTGAGTCGTTACAGCAGCTAGATTTTTGGTCTTAAGCTCTCGTATGAGCGCTGTGAAATTTAGGCTGGCAGTGTGCTAGAAATGAGGCAGAGATAATGGGAATTGATGATCTGGTTCAGTATGTAAAAGAGTTTCAGGTTAATCCACACTTTCGCGATGAAGAGGTTGGCTTGCGTTGCTGTGAGTTAGCACTGTCTGCACTGCTATCAGGAAATTACGGCGTCGGTGCTGTTCTGTTAGATGCAGAGGGTCAGATCTTAATAGAAGAAAAGAACAGCGTATTTTCAACCCAGTTTTGTTCTTCCGCTCATGCAGAGATGAAAGTAATAGATCAGTATGAAGCAGGTTTTAGAAAAGAGTATCCTGTGGGGCAGCTGAAATTGCTCGTGTCCTTGGAGCCTTGTCCTATGTGTCTTTCTCGTATATTGCTTAGCGGTATTGGAGTGGTTAAGTACTTAGCAAAAGACGCGGCGGGCGGTATGGTGGAGCGGATGAGTAGTATGCCACCGGCTTGGCAAAATTTAGCGAGCGCACAGTCGTTTTATCATGCACATGTGAGCCCTGAGCTATGCCAGCTAGCAAAGACGCTGTCACAACATAACCTTGCCCATTTACGCGCCGCTTTATTGCAGCAGCGTGGTAACGATGAGTAATTCTACTTTGTGGAAAAGTTAGACGATTGCCACAAACTTGTCACGATCTTGTGTAAATCTAATGCTTTTAGATGCTCTAGATGGCTGAGTCTTTTCTGACAGTGCTGTGCATTTCTGTTAAAATTTGCGCCTTTTAAATCTTCCCTAGAAATTATTTTTAATTTCAAACATCCCTTCAAAAATTCAATCGGGGCTATGAATGTTTCAACTGCTCGTATCTAAAACTCAAAGTATGAAAAACGATGTGCTCTCTGGGTTAACTGTGTCTTTGGCGTTGGTGCCTGAAGCCGTTGCCTTTGCCTTTGTTGCCGGCGTCGAGCCTTTGGTGGGGCTATATGCAGCATTTCTTGTTGGTTTAATTACCGCAACTATAGGTGGCCGCCCAGGAATGATTTCGGGTGCTACAGGCGCTCTCGCTGTTGTTATGGTGAGCTTGGTTGCTCAGCATGGCGTTGAATATCTGTTTGCTACTGTGGTCTTGATGGGTATTTTGCAAATGCTTGCAGGGGCGTTCCGATTAGGGAAGTTTATCCGCTTAGTACCTCACCCTGTCATGCTGGGCTTTGTAAACGGTCTTGCCATCGTTATCTTCTTAGCGCAGATGAAACAGTTTAAGTTTGCTGATGAAACGGGAGCGTTTCAATGGTTGCAGGGCAGTGAAATGGGCATGATGCTAGGGTTGGTAGCTTTAACCATGGCGATTATTCACTTTTTACCAAAATTAACACGTGCCATTCCATCTTCACTAGCGGCTATTCTAGTTGTCTCTTTGTTGGTTATTTTCCTCGATTTGGATACGCGAACTGTTCAGGATGTACTGATTAATATGACAGGGAATGCGGATGCAACGATAGCGGGTGGGCTACCTGTTTTTAGTATTCCAAGCGTGCCAATGTCATTTGAAACGTTCTACATTATCTTGCCTTACGCTGTCATTTTAGCTGCGATTGGTTTGATTGAGTCCTTGCTAACGTTGACCTTGATTGATGAAGTAACTGAAACTCGCGGGCGTGGTAATAAAGAGTGTGTGGGCCAGGGCGTTGCAAACATCGTTACAGGTTTCTTTGGTGGTATGGGTGGTTGCGCGATGATTGGTCAGAGTATGATCAATATAAACTCAGGTGGTCGAGGGCGCGCATCGGGTATTTCTGCTGCGCTATTCTTGCTTGCGTTTATTGTCGTAGGTGCATCTCTTATAGAGATGATTCCTGTTGCCGCGTTAGTTGGCGTGATGTTTATTGTTGTAATAGCAACGTTTGAGTGGGCTAGTTTTCGCTTATGGGGCAAGGTGCCTAAAGCTGATCTGCTGGTCGTCTTAACCGTGACTGTAGTTACGGTAATGAGTGATTTGGCAATCGCAGTTGTGGTGGGCGTTATTATGTCTGCTCTTATGTTTGCTTGGAAGCATGCTAAACATGTTGAGTTTGAAACCTGGACTGAGAGTGAAGGTAAAACAAAAGTTTACCTTTCTCACGGGCCGCTGTTTTTTGCATCAGCACAGAGCTTTAGAGATAACTTCAAACCTAAAAGCGACCC
>JAWUYS010000060.1:0-11662 GCA_034110685.1 Neptunomonas sp. | reverse complement strand
CAGTATAGAAACGTGGTTAATTCGCTTCGATATGTTTTGTAGTTATTCTCGCTATGTCTTTGTTCTAGCAGCCAATCTACAGTGTGTTCATATATTAATGCGGCATCGTTAACCCGGTTCATTGTGATATTTGCAATGAATTGGTTAACGCTAGGATTTCCATCTTCGATATGGATAATGGAGTCAAACAAAGGTAACGCAGGAGGTAGATTTTTCATTGATTTCACGTTGAAATAATTTCAACTAGTATAGCAAAAACAATGCCTTATATGCGAATGCCGATAAATAGCATTATCGGCATCATGTGATGATATTAGCTTTTCTATTTGTCATTTAGTATTTCCCCAACGTGATCGACACATTCGCCACAGCGCGGTTGTAAACCATGGACGGCAAAGATTTCACGATACTCTGTTTCACCGTAATCAATAGATTCTTGTATGTCTTCTATATATAAGTCATTACAAGTACATACCAATGTTGGGTCTGCTTCTTTGCGGTCGGTGTTCATGCTCTAGTTCCAAGTACATCTAGTTAAAGATGTATCTTATAAGTATTTTATATTACCTGCAGTGAATTCTATGCAACTCTTGATGAAACTAATCCTGCTCACATCATTGCGTATTTATCGTAGGCCCACAAAGGTACTTACAGACCAGTTGTTCTAAGACCCCCTGCTCATCTAGCCGATCTATGCTTGAGTTCATATCTGACAGCTTATCTTTAATATGAGTATTTATACGAAAAGATACTGGATTGCTGGCGTAAGGAAGAGATGTTTCATAGTCTAGATTTTCTTCGCGTTGATAATAGAGTGCTACCGCCTCTTTCATTAACCCAATGTTATTCCAGCCACGATGAACTCGTTGGGCTATCTGCCATTCATTGGTGAAGTCTTCACGTATGAGATTATCAGGCACGGTGTTGCCCCGAACGGTTGCTACCCGTTGCCCTGCCAAATCTTTAAGAATAAATACGGGGAATGAAAGCTCAGGCCTGTAGATGATTACTTCGTTCACAACGCTAAAAGGATGAGTAAACAGCGAGACTTTTTTTAGTTCTAGCCTATCGTCAACGTTGGCCGACACTCCCATTTCGATATCAATCTCGCCTATTTCAAAATGCCTTCTTAAGCGTGCTTGTGACAAAGGCTCGAACGATAACGTCAGATCCAAATCTTTAGCTATCAAGCGCAAGGTATCAGGATAAATCCCTTGATACTCCCCTGCCTCATCTTGCCAAAAAAATGGAATTTGACCGGGTGTAGGTACACCTATGCGTAATGTTTCCGCCATGCTTGCGTTGCTGAGAATCAAGAAACAAAAGCTAACGGCGACCATACATAGCTGCTTATAGTGCTGTAGGAATTTAGCTATGGGAAAATTACCTATTATTCTTGAAATGGCGCGCAAGGACATATTTATCAAACACTCTATGTTAATCTTGAAGTAATAATATCTTACTCTGTCTAATTAAAAGACTCTTTTCATGCCAGTATCATCTATATGTCGGTTATAACGGCTTCAGCAAAGCTCTTGGAGCCTCTATTACAGCTGGCTCAGCACTATCGCATGGAGCCTTCACAGGTTTTTAGCTGTGCTCATCTCTCTGCGGATGAATTTACAAAGCCTGGGGCACGTTTTCCTGCGCTACACTTTAACGATGTTTTACAAGCGTTAGCTGAAGTATCTAATAATCCGTTGATTGCCCTCAATCTAGGCGAAGCAACTCAACCGCGTTTGCTCGGTTCTATCGGCTTTCTTATGTCTACGGCACCAACGTTAGATAAGGCGTATCAAACACTCGTCGATTACTTTCCTCTATTGTTTGAGGGTGCTGTACTACACATGGAGCAAACGCTCGAAGGAACGTTACTTACGGTAGAGATGAATTCTCCTGAGCTGCAACCCATAGAGTATTTTCTTGCCTGTTTAGTAAATTGGCCCCGTTCATTAACGGGCCAGCAGGTGCCGGTAAGCTTTGTTCGTTTTACCTTTTCAGAACCAGAAAATCCTCAAGCTTATCAACGCTTTTTTGCAGCTGAAGTAGAGTTTGATGCAGCGTCTAACCAAATATTGTTACCTAGTCATTATTTAGCACATAACTGTTTAGATGCTAATGAAGAGATTCATCAATTACACCGTGAATTTGCTGACTCACTGCTCAGTAAATCCAATCAACAAAGTGCGTTGATTGCACAAACCCGTCATTTAATACGCCAGCAGCTTAACGAAGGTGGAGGTACTGTTCGCCGTGATCAGATCGCTGCAAGTGTTGGCCTTAGCCTGCGTACACTTCAGCGAAAGCTGGGTGTTTTAGGAACTAGCTTTCAAGATGTTTATGACCACACCCGCCGGGAGGTTAGTTTACAGCTCATACAGCGTGGGCAACTAAGTTTTGGTGAAGTCGCATTTCAGCTGGGCTTCTCTAATCAATCGGCATTTCAAAAAGCATTCAAGCGCTGGATGGGCGTGGCTCCTAGTGCGTACCGTCAGCAAATAAACCCTGTTATTTTTTCTACCCCGGTTACCCCTTCAGCCCCAAAACCGGTCAATACAGCATGGCTTGAATCTGAAAAACTTAATGAAGAGATTCAGCAGCGCATTGCAGCGCTAAATGGTTTCAGTGTTGAGCTACTAGAATATGCCGCGCTTCTCGGTGACAAGTTCGATCTTATTGAGTTAGGAGAAGCGACAAATAACCCGGTAGCACGCGTTGCAATACACTTGTGGCGAGCTGAGCAATTAGGGCTGATTCGCTCTGTAGTAATGCCCCTTCTCAGTAAAAATGCTGAGTTAGATGATAAAGCTGGCTTCTCTTTTACGCATGCCGATATTCGTATTGCGCTCTATGAGCGTATGACAGAAAGCAGTCAAGCACAGCGCCACTTGTGCATTGGTGAGGCAATGCATAACGCGTTATCTCTGCCTTTTTTGTTTGAGCGGATAACCCCGGCTCTGTTTCATCTTAACCAAGGTGCTCGTCTATCAATGCACCTAAATATTACAAATAATGCTATACCGCAAAACCTTAAAGCGTTGAATATTCAGGCAGCCTCACTTGCCGAAGCACAATGTGATTACTTGAGCGCTGATCTGTTTTTGAAGCAAGCACAGCACTTGTTATCTGATGAAGAAAGCAGTGAGAAAACACATCTTTTACTACAACGTACACGGTTACTTTTATTGGGTGGTAACGTTGAAAGCGCTGATAAAAACTTACAAGAAATCTCTACGAACATAAGCCTAGAAGAAACGATAAGTGCGGCTTTGATGCAGGCCCAAATATACCAGCATAAAGGCTTATATACCGAGTCATTAACACACTTGTTAAATAGTATGTCAGTACTTGATCAGCCATTTCCAGGTGATGAAGTGCAGCAATTGTCTTTGTTATTAACTCAGTTACACGAAATCAGTGAGTGCTTTGATGCAGCATTTATGGCGAGCATGCCAGAAATGTGCGATCAAAAACATCTACTAAGGCTGCAATTACTAGAACAAATTAGCTTGTTAGCACGCCAGCAGAGCCAGCCTTTGCTGGCCGCTTGCGCTATAAGCCGGATGACTGTGCTCAGTATTAAATATGGTCGCAGCCCTTTAACCGCTTTTGCTTTTGTTAGTTATGCTTGGGTTGCCTGTTGGTTTTGTGCTGACTATGCATTAGCGCAAATTTTCTCAGCTCAAGGCATGCAGCTAGCTAAACAATATGGCCAGACCGATCGCCTTCAAGACACCGAGAAAGCCGATCAAAAAGACGCATCACTGAGTGCAGTGCTATTACACAGCAGCCAAGTACTGCATTGGTTCACACCGTTAGAAATGGCTATTTCGCAATTACAAAGTGTTGATGAGTTGGCAACGACACACAGCCAGTGGCTATTGCAGAGTGATTGTCGATTATTGCATCATCAATTAATGGTTTTTTCAGAGACGCCATTGAGTGAGCAACTTTTACTTTGCCAAGACAGTCACAATACGATGATTAGTCAGGATCAGGTGTTTCAAGCAACATGCTTAGGTGACTCTACGCAGCTATTACTTGAGCAATTATCTTCTGAAAAAGTATTCCCCAGTACCGTAGAATACAAACACGGATGGCATGCAGTAAGTACTATTATCGGTGCTCTATTATTAGACCGGCAGTCTATTTGGCCTGAATTGTATACCTGGGAGGCCTCACTAGAGAATGAACTTGCCGGGTACTTTTGTGTAACAGAAGCCCTTTTTTGTACGGCAATGATGCGCTTAATACAATCGCAGCAACAGCATACTATGGGCCGTAGGCGACGAGTAGAAATTGAACAGATTGAATCAAGGATGGAGCTTTGGGCGCGGCGCTGCCCCGATAATTTCAAAGGGCAATGGTTGTTGCTTCAAGCTGAAAAGGCTCGTTTCGCAACTAGTGATACTTTAAACAAAAACAGCAATATTGAGCCCCCTGCTGTTTTATTTGAGCAAGCTATCAAAGCAACAGAAGCACACGAGTTTGGGTACCATAAAGCACTGTGTTACGAGCGTTATGCAGACTACTTATATAATCAAGATCAAACAAGGCTTGCCCGTTTTTGTATAAATGAAGCGTGTTACTTATATCAACGTTGGGGAGCGCTTGAAAAAGTGAAACAACTAAGACAGACACACGCTTTACTGGCAATATAGGTTGATAGTAAAGCAGCCCTTATACCTAATAATAATGAATAGTGATTAATCGATTATGGTTCCATGGAAAGTTCTGGTTGTAGATGACGAAGAAGGTATTCACGGCATTACCCGCATGGTGTTTCGTGGTTACGAGTTTGAGCAACGCCCTATTGAATTAATCAGCGCGATGAGTGGGGCTCAGGCACGCGATCTTCTTAGCCAACATCCGGATATCGCATTGGCGTTATTGGATGTCGTGATGGAAACTGACAGCGAAGGGTTGCAGTTAGTTGAACATATTCGTAATGAGCTTAATAACCGAGATATTCGGATTATTTTACGAACAGGACATCCAGGATACGCTCCCGAAGCACAGGTCATTGTTAATTACGATATTAACGATTACCTAAGTAAAGCAGAGCTGTCGGCTTCTCGGTTACTCACATCTGTTGTGGTTGGGCTGCGTTCATACCGAGATATTAAAAGCGCTCGAGTACAGCCTACAAACATCAATGACGCCGGGTTTTCGAATAGCCAAGTTGCGGCTGATCAGCTTCAAAAGCAGATGTTGCCTATTCTCAAACATAGCCTGCGGTTACAGCAATTTGATCTTAACCCTGTTGCACAGGATATTACGGTTAATTTACATGCGCAGCATCAACGACTGAATAATAGTATTAGCTTGCTTGATCAAGAAGAGCGCCCTTTTCAGCCAGAGTTTATTGAGCCGGTTGATTTGCTTAATGAAGTGCTACAGATATTTTTGCCCCAAAGCAGACGTGAAGGCTGGTTGCTAGATTATCGTTTAAGTAGTGACCCTGAAAGCGCTTTACCTAGCCAGATAAAGTCGGATGTTGTTCGTCTTAAGCAACTTTTGATGAGTGCGGTTGAGTTGGCGATTCTTTCAGCTGATGGCAATGATTTAAAAATAACCCTGCAACTAGCAAAGCAAACCGGGCATATTTTACTGAGTATCGAACAGAGTAGCGGTTTACCTGTTTTTACCGCTACGCAATGGTCCAATTTATTACAACAATACTTACAGCGTTTAAGCGAGGAGCTCCAAGGTGATCTCTTAGAAAGAGATGAAAGCGGCGCTATTCATTGCATCATCCCTTATTAAGCGGCTGTTTTGCGCTACTAATGTAATAGCTGGCTATCATAGGAGCGCTGATGCATCTCCATGTTTAGCTGGCTTTGCAGTATATGCCCGTGGGATGGCTCATCCATAAGGTATTCTGCATAATCGAGCGTTTTATCAGTTCTAACCTGCTTTGCCAGTTTGTTTTTTGCTAGGTGGTTATAGGCAAAAATTAATACCATGTCAGCATCTTCTTCCCTATCCATGTGATGAAAAACATTGGATAGGTACATAGCGGATAACATCATCAACGACGATGGTAGCCGGTTGTGGCTTCCTCTCTCCATCAGCATGTTAGCGATATCATAAGCACTGCCAACATAGGGTAGAACTTTTGCCCACTCTCTATTTTTGTAATGTTTTTCTGACTCTTGCATCCAGTGGAAGCAGTAATTAATGAGCTCGTTTTCAGTAGCACTTGCGTACTGGCTTCGATGTTTTGGACAAATAAACTGCATGAAAGCCTCTGTATAAATTATATTAACGTTGCTGTGATTATGTATTATAAATGATAATCATACGCATTAGCGTTAATATTACAAGAGTGTTGTGAGCTTTAATTGTTAGGAGGTTTGCAGAAGAATGAGGGCTTTAAAAAAGAAGAAACGACAGCAGTGTTGCACTGCTGTCGTTGTGCTTTGGGTGTTGCTTAACGCGCTTGAGCTAGTTCTTGTAGCTCACGAATAGCAACAGCGAAGATTGCAGAGTTGGGTTGTGATGAGCTGCGGATTTCACCTAGCAAATGCTGCCAGCGCTGCATTAACTGATGGCGGTTCTGCAACCACTGTTTGACCAGTGCATCGCCCTCTTCTTCGTCTGTACCGCTTTGCAATACGTTAACGGTAATTGCTTGTTGATGGTTTGTTAAGTCTTCACGGAAGCCATCACGGGACATAGATTCCCAATGGCTATTTGTGTCGATCTCTTTAATCTGATGATCAAACCAATGCAGTTCTAGGTTATCACCCAAAGCAAAGTGGATCTGAGCGACACGCTCCAACGACTGCCCTGTTTGCTCCGTCGCTTGAATGATACTAAGCAATGAGTACAGATTATCAGCCCCTGCAACAACCGCTGCTAAGGAAGATGGCACACCCGCGGTAACAAGGTCGTCATGCCTTTGCTGCCAACGAGCACGTGGCTCTCCTTTCAATAAGTCAGACAACTGTTTGCTGATCTGCAAACTACCAGGACGGAATTGAGATACGGCAGCAGTGACATCGATTTTTGGTCGTTGATGACGTAAGAACCAATAAGTAGCACGGCGAATCAAGCGTATCAAATCGGCCATCATTTGCTGCTGTAAAGCCGAAGTTACTTGGTTGTCGAGTGCTTCAATCTCTTCCCATAGCTGGTCAATACCAAATACATCACGGGCGATAACAAAGGCTGCAGCGACATCAGCTAAGCTTGCACCACTGATCTGGCAAAGACGTTCAGTAAAGGTAATACCCATACTGTTAACCATATTGTTAGCAACTTGGGTGGCAATAATTTCTCCACGTAAGCGGTGATCTTCAATTTCTTGGCCAAAATCGTTCACCAAGCGCTGTGGGAATGCCGTTAAGATTGCGCGGCTTAAATATTCATCTTGAGTAATAGAAGAAACATTGAGTTTCTCTTTTAGCTCACCCTTAGTATATGAAATCAGTACCGAAAGCTCAGGACGTGTTAAACCTTCTCCTGAAGCCTTGCGTGCCTGTAATACTTCATCAGATGGGATGAATTCAAGCTCACGATCTAGTTTACCTTCTGACTCTAAACGATTGATAAGTAATATATATTCATCCATAGAACGGCGTGCATGAGTATGCGCAACACTAATGGCTTGTGCTTGTTTGTAGTTGTTCTTTAATACCAGAATACCGACTTCGTCAGTCATGTCTCGTAGTAAGGCGTTACGCTGCTTAACAGTCATATCGCCATTAACAACGACTTCATTTAGTAGGATCTTGATATTCACTTCATGGTCAGAGCAATCGACACCACCGGCATTATCGATAAAGTCAGTATTTGACTTACCACCATGCAGGCAGAACTCGATACGTCCTAGCTGAGTAAATCCAAGGTTTCCGCCTTCGCCCAATACTTTGCAACGTAGTTGGTTGCCATTAATACGTAAGCTGTCATTGGCTTTGTCGCCCACTTCAGCATGCGTTTCATGGGTCGCTTTAACATACGTACCTATACCACCGTTCCAAATCAGATCAACAGGTGCTTTAAGCAGCGCAGTTAACAAGTCATTTGGAGATAAGCGATCTTCGCTAATATCAAAACGCGTTTTCATTTGTGGTGTGATATCAATCCATTTAGATGCACGAGAGAATAACCCGCCACCGTTTGAAATGAGATCTGCGTTATAGTCTTCCCAGCTTGAACGCGGTAACGCAAAAAGCCGTTCTCTTTCAACAAAACTGCTGGCGGCATCCGGCGTTGGGTCGATAAAGATATGTAGATGGTTGAATGCAGCGCAAAGTTGGATCGTCTCAGATAACAGCATGCCATTACCAAAAACGTCTCCCGCCATATCGCCTACCGCAACAACACTAAACTCTTCGGTTTGTGTATCAAGACCGAGTTCACGGAAATGTAGTTTGACTGATTCCCACGCACCGCGTGCCGTAATACCCATGCCTTTGTGGTCGTAACCTTGTGATCCACCTGAAGCAAAGGCATCACCTAGCCAGAAACCGCGCTCTTCTGCGATCTCATTGGCAATATCAGAGAAGGTTGCCGTGCCTTTATCGGCAGCAACTACAAAGTACGGGTCATCTTCATCATGGCGAACTACATCAATAGGTGGCACAACGGCACCGCCTACTAAGTTATCAGTAATATCCAGCAGTGCGCTGATAAAGATCTGGTAGCTAGCAATCCCCTCTGCCATCCATGCTTCACGGTCACCATTGGTGGGTAGTTTCTTCGCAACAAACCCGCCCTTAGCACCGACAGGAACAATGACTGAGTTTTTAACTTGCTGCGCTTTAACCAGTCCAAGTACTTCGGTACGGTAATCTTCTAAACGATCAGACCAACGTAAACCTCCGCGGGCAACTTTGCCGCCGCGTAAATGTACACCTTCAACTCGAGCAGAATAAACAAAAACCTCGAACATCGGCCGTGGTAGTGGCATGTCGTTAATGGCATGTGGGTTCAGCTTAAAGGCAAAGTAGTCTTTAAGCTCACCATTTTCGTCTTGCTTGAAGTAGCTGGTACGAAGCGTGGCTTTTATTAACTCAAGGAAGCGACGTAGGATCTGATCTTCATTGATATTAGCTACTTTATCGAGTGCATCAATAATGCTGCTTTCAATACGGTCAGCTAAAGCGCTCACTTTTGCGCTGCCTTGGCGGCCAGGTTCTAATCTTGCACGGAATAGAGCAACTAGAAGCTTGGTAACCTGTATATGGCGCGCTAATGTGCCAGCAACATAAGGCTGTGAAAAAGCAAAGCGTATCTGTTTGCTATAACGCGCATAAGCACGCAGCATCGATACTTCACGCCAGCTAAGGTTGGCTCCAATGACGAGATGGTTGAATTCGTCGTTTTCTGCGTTACCGCTCCAGATACTCGCAAATGCATTGTGAAAAACATCTTTCACTTCATCCAGTACGACTGTTTCAGCGCCTTGATAAATAAGGGTGAAATCATGAATCCAAAATACTTTACCATCGCTTCTTTGTACTGCGTAAGGGTGCTCACCTACGACCTGCATACCGAGGTTTTCTAGTACAGGAATGACATCAGAGAGTATTAAAGGCTGGTCTGCGTTAAATAATTTGAAACGTAGAATATCTTGGCTCTGCTCCAGAACACGATAAAAGCTCATCGTTACTGGGGTGCTATCGTTGAGCTCTTCGATTCGCTGGATATCAAACACAGCGCTAGTTACTTTAAAGTGCTCGCGATAAGCGCTGTTGAAAGCGTTACGGTAACTATTTTGTAAGTAGTTGCCCTGCTCTTCGCCACATGAGTCCATCAATGCAGTGTGCAGCTCGTCTCCCCAATCACGAGAAACATTAATAATTTCTGTTTCAAGTTCAGCTAGGTTAACTTCAACGGGCTTGTCTGGGTCTAGGCGCAGAACAAACTGCACTCTTGCGAGAATTGACTCGCTGAAAGTCGTGGTGAACTCAACATCGCTAGAGGCGCAAGCTTTAGATAGGATCTCCTGAACTTGCACACGCAGAGCAGTATTAAAAATATCACGTGGTACGTAGTATAAAAATGTAGCAAATTGGTTACAGCGATCTTGGCGATGCAGTAAGCGAATACGACGTCGATCATGCAAGCTAAAGACACCCATCGATAGCGCAAGAAGTTCTTCTTCACTTGAGAGCATCAGCTCATCACGTGGAAGATCGTTCATGATCTGCATTAACTCTTTGCCGTTATGGCTGCGACGATCAAAACCAGAACGCTGAAGCACGTTTTCAGCTTTGCGTTGCATGACAGGAATAGTCGCGATAGATTCTGAGTAAACAGGCGAAGTATATAGGCCAAAGAAACGGCATTTACCGGTTACGTTACCTTGCTCATCAAAACGCTTAATAATAACGCGGTCCATGTATGCTGGGCGGTGTACGCGTGAATAGTGCGCATCTTTTGCAAACATGATGATGCTGGGTTCTAGCAAGAAAGCTTGTTCAGCGGCACGTAATCCATCAAAGGCTCGCTCATTGCGCTCGCCCGGTTGTTTGATTTTTAATATACCTAGTTCGCTTCCTTGAGTGCAGCTTACCGTACCATTTTCAATGCTGATTTCGTCATAGCCCAAAAAGGTAAAGCGATCATTAAGCATCCATTTTAGAAATGCTTGAGCATCCTCTTCCTGATCTCCTTTCTGCTGAGACAACTCATCTAATAATGCGTGAGCACGCGTTTGCATTTGAGGAAAATCATCAACAACGATTTGAACTTGATTGAGTACTTGCTGCAAGGAAGCGAGGATTGCTTTTAGTTCTGAGGTGTCACTGGTGCGGTCTACCTCAAGATAAATTAATGCTTCAGCACGCGCAGCTTTATCTGTAGCGCTGCTTAATTTTACTAACTTATCACCTTCACGCTGGGTAAAAATAACTTCGTTATGGATGGTGTGAATCACCAATCCACGGCGGTTAAGTTCCATGCGAACTGAATCGACAAGAAACGGCATGTCTGATTGTAGAATCTCAATAACAGTGTGCTGAGCACGCCAACCATGCTGCTCTAAATCTGGGTTGTGCACATGTACTTTAGGTTGTTCAGCATTAAAACTTTGTAAAAACTGCCAACAAGATAAGGTTGCACCATACAAGTTATCTAGCGAGCGCTCACTAAGTTCTTCTTTTGTCGTCGCTTGATAATATTGTTGTGCAAAGTCACTAACAGCATCAATGCTATCAGCGGGTAGTTTTGAGTTCAGGAGGTCGATCAGTGGAGCCAGCAAAGGATTGTTGTTGGATGCTAGTTCAGACATGTTTATTTATTTTTTAACCCAGTTAGTATTATTGTTTAACTTTGCGACAACTAATGCGTAGTTGCCACAAAGCTCATGATTAGTCTTTTAATAGAAACACAGAACATTTAGCGCGCTCAGCTACTCGTGCAGACACTGAACCCAATAAAAATTCATCAATTTTAGAACGGTGGTGTGCTGGCATAATGACCAAATTAATCTCCTTAGAAGAGATGTAATGGACAATAGTCTCTGCCGGCGAACCTTCATATACACGTAGTGTAGGCTGTATTTCAGAAGGTACCACTTTCTGTGCATATTCTTGTAGTTTTCGAGCCACTTCTTTCACTGCTTTTTTGTGATCTTTTTCGCTAAAGTAAGATGCCACAAATGCATTAGTGAAACCAGGAACAACTGTGATCATATGTAATTCTGACCCTT
>JAWUYS010000059.1:0-8428 GCA_034110685.1 Neptunomonas sp. | reverse complement strand
TTATTGAGGCGTGATACGTATATTGAGGAGTAGGTGATGGGTGCATGGAATGAGCAAAACTTTGGAAATGATAACGCCTTAGATTGGCTTTTTGAGTTAGAAAACTCTAAAGGGCTAAGTGTATTGATGGCACCTATTAATAATGTATTGAGCAATAATGATTACCTAGAAGCCCCTCTTTGCTCTGAAGCGTTGGCCGCCTCTGAAATAATTGCCGCGAAGCAAACACAGGACCACTCAACTCTTCCAGAAGAAGCAAAGAGTTGGTTAAACAAGAAACAAGGTTTTCTTTTTGCTAGGTTACCAAAAATTGAACAGCAGCATGCTATTGATGCTAGTTCGGCTGTAAGTATGATTATAAATGACTCTGAACTTAAAGAGTTATGGAAAGAGACCGAAGATTATTCAAAGTGGCTAGAAACCCAAAACCGCTTAATCGAGCAGTTAAAATACGTATAAGAAGTCAATTAAAAGGACTAAAACAGTTGGCTATTGCTTGTGCCCCTTTGGTTTTAATCTCTTATGAGGCATTATTTTTTTATCGATAATTATATTTATTTCAGAGGCAGCAATGGCTACAGAATATCCCGAATCATATGATGCTGTAGACGAAAAGTATGAATCCATTGGTTTTGAAGCGCTAACAGCAAGAGAGAAAGCTATATATACAATATGGTGGATAGAGGCTGAAGTAAATAATGGTGGTTTCCATGCATATTTCTGGAATTCTGCGAGTGACCATGCAGATATCGCTTTAAAATCACTTAATGAAATTGGTGCAATAAAAACAGCAGCGTTGCTGGAGAAAGCTATCGATACTGCTTTTTCTAGTTCGTTGCCGTTAACTCGTGAGGATAGGCAAAGCCAATTAGAAATTGACGAAGACAATAAAATGGATAAGCTCGATGAGCTAGATAGTAGTTTTTATGAATATGCGGAAAATTTTCATAAAATGCTTAATGACTATCTAGTAAAGTAAAACAAAACAAGATAATCGAGATACTTTTGACTGCACCGAACGACAATTTTTAACTGTTCTAGTTGTTGCAATACTACGACAAAATTTTCGGAATTATTATAAATACTACTTTAGTAAGTTATTGTTATTTAAGGTATTAACTTCCTGTTAATTTTTTTTGGTTATAATTTCTTTGTTTTATTTATTTCACAATTTTAACAACAAAAGGAATTGTACATTGAAAAAAATTCTCATAGCGTCAACCTTGCTACTTTGTTCGTCATTCTCGCAAGCCGGCGTTATTCTCGCTGATGGAACACTTAATTCTGCTGGAGATTTGACCCGTATTGATGCTGGGGGCTCTATTTTTGAGTTCTTGGATCTAACAACAACGCAAGGGTTGACCGCCGCATCTGCCTCAGCCACTTATGCAGCAGATGGATTTGAGGTCGCAAGTTTCGCAAATTTAGTAGATCTTTTTGATAGTTTTGGTTTTACTGGCGCAGTTCTTCCTGGCTTAGGTGGTATAAGTTTCTTATCAGGAGGTGATGTAGCAGGGCTCGGGTCGCATCTAGGTCTGACTGCAGGTTCGTGGAGTATTGGTACTTTCGACAATGGTACTGGCGGTTTGGCTTCTTTCTGTTTTGATGAGCCTTCTCTTTGCGGCGCAGATGCAGTCATTGGTAACTTTAACGCCTTTAATGGCGAGCCTAATGCTGGCATTTTAATGGCGCGCACAATCGGTGCACCTGCCGCTGTCCCTGAACCGTCAGCCATTGCCTTGTTTTCATTAGGGCTCTTCGGTCTTGGTTTGGTTCGTAGGCGTCAACGTAATACCTTGTAACTCTGCGGTAGCTTATCGCTACTAATGTGTTTATATAAAGCTTATATAAGAAGCCATCTCATTCGAGGTGGCTTTTTTTATGTTTAAAAAAGCTTCTGTAGCTGCTAAACACCACGTCATTATCTTTATAGGGTGCCAGCTACATTGATGGCTTAAGCAGACAGCACCTTCCTATTTTCCGTTTTTTATTTGTTACAAAATATAACTAAAAGTTATGAATCAAACTCTTAATAAAGGGTTGTCATAAAAATATCTTTTAGTTGTCTTCGTTCGTTCATATTCCCTGTTTATGCTTTTCGCCAATGATTTGAATAATGCTTTACCGGCATGACAGTGCCGGTAACTGATCTGGCGGGATGATATGTCGAATAAAGTAATACTGGTCGTTCTTGATGGACTTGAGTACAACACGGCTGCACAGTGCATGGGTTTTTTACATGCGTTAAAAGAGCAGGGCAAGGCAACACTGTACAAATTGCAATGTGAGCTTCCGTCGATGTCTCGGCCATTATACGAGACTATCTTAACGGGCACTTTGCCCATTGAAAGCGGCATTGTACATAATCATGTCGTGCGCAATTCTACTCAAACCAGTGTATTTAGTTTGGCACGGGAAAACAGCTTAACGACGGCAGCTGCAGCCTATCACTGGTTTAGTGAGTTATATAACTGTGCTCCTTATGATGCGGCCAGGGATCGTTATACCGAAGCGCCCGAGCAGCTTATTCAATACGGCTGTTTCTATCATCAGGACCATTATCCCGATAGCCATTTATACCTTGATGCTGAATGGCTACGACGTAAATATGATCCAGATTTTTTGTTAGTCCACCCGATGAATATTGATGATGCTGGGCATCGTACGGGGTTTGATAGTGCGCATTATCGTAATACTGCTCGCCACTCCGATATGTCGCTGTCTTATCATCTACCTGAGTGGATAGCGGCAGGTTATCAAATTTTGATTACTGCCGATCATGGTATGAACAGTGATAAAAGCCATGGCGGAACCTTACCCGAAGAGCGTGATATTCCTCTATTTGTTATCGGCGAGCGCTTCTCCCATCAAGCTGACTGCTCACCTGCGCAAACTGAAATTTGCGGTGTGGTGTGTGATCTTTTAGGAATAAAAAATCACCAAAAGCCAGTAGCAAACGGCCTGTTATGTGAAAAGTTATTTAAAGAACTCTCTGAAGATCTATGTGAACAGCTCTCTTATAAAGGGGCTGCATAATGGCTTTAGCTATTTTCGACTTAGATGAAACCTTAGTGGCGGGAGATAGCTGCTCGCTATTTTGTCAGTTCTTGTTAACAGAGGGCTTGGTGGACAGTGCGTTTGTAGAACGTGATCAGCAAATGATGGTTTTGTATAACGCAGAAGCTCTCGTGTTAGATGATTACATCGGCTTTTTTATTGAGCCACTGCGCCATTTAAGCATCGCCACCATCAACGAGATGATGCCGCGCTTTGTTGAGCAATATATTGCTCCTCGTATTTATTCTGAAGCGCATCAAACTTTAGAGAGTCAGTCTGCGCGGGGAAATCGCTTACTGATTGTTTCGGCAACCGCTGAGTTTATTGTTAATGCTGTTGCGCGCCACTTGGGCGTAGCCGATGTTTTAGCCATTCGCTTGGCGAGTGAGCAGGGTTTTTATACAGGCAAGATTGACGGTGTTCCAACCTTTAGAAGCGGCAAGGTGACTCGGTTGCATAGCTGGTTAGTCGAGCATGATGAAACCTTAGAAGGTGCTCAGTTCTACAGCGATTCTATTAATGACCTTCCCTTGTTAGAGCAGGTTGACTACCCAATCGCAACAAACCCAGACAAACAGCTTTTGCAGATAGCAATAAAGCGCAACTGGTCAGTTCTTAACTGGTCTGCGTTTCGACCTAGTGATTTATGCAGTGACTCATTTAATGATCAATCCGTTCAACACTCAACCATTCAGGAAGTAACCCATGTCTAAATTTCTGATCGCCAGTGCAGTAGCACTTATCTCAGGTAATGCAGTAGCGGCGTGTCCGGCTGTTGTCGGTGCTGATGCAGGTGGAACTTATCCTCATATATTTGAAAAGGCTGAATTTGAAAGTCTACATGGCTGCCAGATGAGCTTTAATGAGAACCCGGTTATAAAAGCGCTTAATAGCCGTATAGCCGGTAATGCAGAGCTACTTTCGCTAGCTAAGCGCATACCAGAAGAGCCATTGGTGATTGCGCCGTATCAGAGTATTGGTCTGTATGGTGGTGTGCTGGATGGTATTTCTAAAGCGACAGAATCAGGTACATCTGATCTGTTGTCGGTTCGCCATGTGAACCTAGTACGTTTTAGTGATGATTTGGCAACGGTCGTGCCGAACGTGGCTAAGTCTTGGAAATGGAACAGCGACTTTACGGTACTTAAGGTTAATCTGCGTAAAGGCCATAAGTGGTCAGATGGTAGCCCCTTCACAGCCGAAGATATTGCTTTCTGGTACAACAACATGCTGATGGATAGCAATATTATCGAGAAGCCAAAAGATCGTTTCTTGTCTGCGGGTAAAGCGATAAAAGTTGATGTGTTGGATGAAACAACAGTGCAGTTCACTATGAACAAACCTGCGCCAGGTTTTTTAGATAACTTTGCTCAAGATTACGCTCAACCGTTTCAGCCTAAGCACCTGCTCGCTCAGTTTCACCCTGAGTTGAATAAAGATGCTGATAAAAAAGCCCAAGAATTAGGCTTTGATAATGGCTATGCGGTTATTAACTTCTACTACGGCCAGTCTGATTGGAAAGATATTCCAACGCCTTTATTAAAAGACAAAGCCGCTTCGGACCGCTTAGTTAAAGCCGGTTTAACGGCAATTATGCCATCTCTAGAATCTCATTTGGTTGTGGAAGAGTCGTTAGAAGGGCGCCGTTTAGTTGCTAATCCATACTTCTTCCAAGTAGATACGGCGGGTAACCAACTGCCTTATATTAACGAGATCAAAGAAGTTTTCATCGGTGATGAAGATATTCAAACCGCTAAGCTAATTGCAGGTGAAGTGGATTATAAAGCGCAGGCCGTTAACTTGCCGCAGACCCCTGTACTGTTAGAAAACAAGGGGCAGGGTAAGTACGAAATTGCACTGCGTCCAACAATCGCTCAAACCACATTTGCCTTCAACCTGACCGATAAAGATGAAGAGAAGCGTGCGGTATTTAACAATATTAATTTCCGTCGTGCTATGTCGGTAGCCATGAACCGCGACCAGATTAACGAAGTGGCTTACTTTGGTTTGGGTAAACCAATGCAGTACACCGGTTTTGATGCGGATACCACGCCGTTTGTTACCGACGAATTGCAGAAAAGCTGGACTCAGTTTGATCCTAAAATGGCCGCTGAACTGCTGGATAAAGCCGGTGTTGTTGATAAAAACAACGATGGTGTACGTGATCTACCTTCAGGTAAAAAGCTTGAGTTAAATATTCAATATGCAACTCAGGGTACGCCAACTGAGCTAGTCGAAATCATTGCCAATAACTGGACGGATGTCGGTGTAAAAACCACCATCAAGGAAGTAACGTCTGATGAGTACCGTAACTCGCAAACGGCTAATGATCTGAGTGTACTTAGCTGGGTAATGGGGCGTCCGTTGTCAAATATTGCCAGCAACACCGAAACGCTGGTTCCTCCTTATGGCGGCTTTTTTGATTTGCGTACTGGCATGTTGTGGGCACAGCACCGTGACACTAATGGTGCAGAAGGTGTAGCACCGCCAGCAACCGTTGCGCAGATGCAGAAGTTGGCCGCTCGCTTTGTAACACTCAAAGCAGGTACGCCAGAATCTAACGAGCTAGGTGCAGAGATTGCTAAGCGTGTGGTTGATGACCTGTTCATTATCGGTACGGTTAAAGCAGTCTCTCCTGTTTATCGTAGCCGCTCTTTGGGCAACTTTGCCGTACCTAAAACGTCCTCATATGAGTTCTATCGTATGTACCCATACCTTGCTACCCAGTGGTTCTTGGGTAACGAAGATATGGTTAATAACTAATCGTTTGAAAGGTTAGAAAAGGGAGAGGCGCTGTCTCTCCCTTTTAGTAAGTGAAGCTATTTTAGTTATCCGAGTTTGCTAACCCTATTCCAGGGTTATGCCCTATACAGACCAAGGTTATAAGTGGCATAGGGTTAACAAGTTCTGTTTATGGAGTCCGGTTGTGATTGCCGATTTTTTTACCAACACCTGGTTGTTGTGGGTTCTACTCAGTGTGGCTGGATTTTTGTTTTGGCGTAGCCGTAACAGCCAGTACTTTCATTATGTGCTTAATCGTTACCTGCTGGCGTTAATGACACTACTGATCGTGAGCGGCATTGTTTTTTCATTGATGGAAGTCTTACCCGGTGATTGTGCTGAAAAGTACATTGCTTACAAAAACACTCAGGGCGAAATTATCACACAAGCAGATATTGCTGCTGAAAGATCACGTATGGGTTTGGACCGTTCATTAGTGGTTCGCTGGAGCAGTTGGATTACCGATTTAACATTAAGAGGTGATCTTGGTTTTAGTTGTGCCAAGCGCCAGTCAGTAAATATAGCGCTGGGTGATCGCTTCTGGATGAGTTTTGGGTTTTGTATTGCCGGTTTAGTTTTTGCTTATTTGATTGCAGTCCCTTTTGGCATTCTCTCAGCTTATATGATCAATAAACCGTGGCTAGATAAGAACCCGCAGCACAGCCAAAAACAACGCCTGATTAACTCTCTTGGTTTGAGCTTTAACAAGTTGTTAGATCTTAAGTTACGAGTTATCAGTTATCTGGGGCTGGCTCTACCTAATTTCCTATTAGCCTTGAGCATTATTTTACTTTACGTATTTGCAGGTGAACCCGTACCTACTGGTTTGTTCTCTGATCAATGGAGTAATGAGCCTTGGTTTGCTGAGAGTGGCTTTCAGTACGCTAAGTTAACTGATTTTCTGAGCCATATCTGGCTGCCCATTTTTGTTATTGGCTGGGCTGCAACCGCGCTGCAATTACAAACAGTGCGCGCTTTGGTCGTCGATGAATCTAATAAGCTTTATGTTGATGCTGCCCGTGCTCGCGGAGTGCATGGTATGAGCTTATGGGTGGGTTACCCCGTACGTCATTCTATTAGCCCGTTGTTTAACAGTATCGGCTTCGATTTTCAGCGAGTATTTAATGATCTGCCTATCGTAGCTGTGGTTATCGGCCTTACAGATTCAGCAGCACTATTAATTGAAGCATTGGCCATGACGAATGATCAGGAGATGGCCGCAGCGATTCTCTTTCTGGTGGCTTTAGTTGTTATCTCGATGAATTTTATTACTGATATTGTTCTGGCGGCGATCGATCCGCGAGTCCGCAAGAGTGTACTTGGATAGATTATGATGAGCAGCGTATTGGCCCGCTTTGGGCAAAAAACTAAAACATCGCAAGATGAGTCTTATTACACCGCGGGCCAGCTAGCGTTAATCAAAGCACGCTTTACGCGCAAGGCCAGCGGAGTAGTCGCGGGTTGGGTATTGGTATCTATCATTTTGATGGGTTTCTTTGCTCCGTTTTTCTCTCCGGTAGATCCGACCATTCGTGGTGCTGATGCTGAATACCGACGAGGAGCACCGCAGGCTTTTTTCTTTTGGGATGCGCAGGGTGTTTCTTTACGTCCATTTACTTATACATATAGCAAAAGCAAACCCAAAATTGATTTTCAAGCACTGGCAGCTAGTGGCGGTTTGGATGCACTCGATGCACTTACTTCCAGTGGGGCGTTGAGCTCCTCCTCACAGAACAAATATAACGTAGATAGGGATAAACGACGTTATGTGCAGTTCTTTGTTAAAGGTTGGGAATACAGCCTGATTGATTTCAGTATGGCGGGTCTAGATTTGGATCTTCGTTGGGATCGACACTTGTTTGGTGTTGAACAGGGCGATATTCATCTGATGGGCACGGATGAAGATGGCAAAGATGTATTCAGCCGTACCCTACATGCGGTGTGGGTAACTGTGAGTATTGCCGTGGTTGCTTTGATCGTTAAGCTGTTTACTTCCTTGTTGGTAGGTGGCGTAAGTGGCTATTTTGGCGGACGAGTTGATGCGGTGCTAATGAGCTTCACTGAAGCGGTTCGTGTTATCCCATCGATCCCTGTTTACCTAGCGTGTGCTGTTGCCTTATCAAGTATGGATCTTACCTCTGTGCAGCGTTACTTTGCGATTGCTGTGGTTATCGGGGCGCTAGATTTTGCTACGCTAGGGCGGCGTTTGCGTACTCATATTCTAACTGAGCGTAATCAGGACTATGTATTAGCGGCGCAGCTGTGTGGCTCCAGCAGCTGGAGGATCATCTGGCGGCATCTAATACCGAGTTTCACGAGTTATATCATCGTCGATACCTTGATCAACTTTCCTTACGTCATCTTGGCAGAAACCAGCCTGAGCTTCCTGGGGTTAGGCTTAACTGAACCGGTTAATAGCTTGGGGGTTTTGCTGCAAAAAGCTCAGGACCCAGATATCCAGCAAAACATGATCTGGCAGTTCTTTCCGGTACTTATTTTTGTGGTGTTAATTATGGCTTTTGTTTTTGTTGGCGACGCTCTGCGCGATGCTGCTGACCCTTATTCGGAGAAGAAGTAAATGATGATTAAT
>JAWUYS010000058.1:0-73998 GCA_034110685.1 Neptunomonas sp. | reverse complement strand
GTACTGGTGTTAATTACCGATGGCACGAATACCGCCGGTGCTATTGATCCTGCCAAAGCGGCTGAGCTAGCCGCCGCCGAAGGGTTAAAGATATACACGATTGGTATTGGCCGAGATCGTAGCCAGCGTGGGCTGATGAATCGATTTTTTGGCGGCGGTACTTCTCAGATAGATGAAGCCGCTTTAAAGAACATTGCCGCTAAAACCGGTGGGCAGTATTTTCGTGCCAGAGATTTAGCGCAGCTATCTGAGATCTACACGTTACTCAATGAGTTGGAGCCTATCGGCCAAGATGAAGACTTTTATCGTCCTGTTGTCTCGCTTTATCAATGGCCGTTGTTGGCGGGTATTTTTTTGCTGTGCATAACGGCTTTGTGGCAGAAAAGGAGGGTATAAGGTGTTGGCAGCGTTTCATTTTCAACAACCGTATTGGTTGCTACTTTTACCCCTATTCGCTGTGTTGGGTTATGGCTGGTTACGCCATAAAAGAAACACATCACAGTATTGGTCTGAAGTGTGTGATCCGGCGCTACTGCCTTTATTAGTGAAAGAAGGGCAGGCAAGATCAACCAGTGCGCCGGCTATTGCTGTGCTGGTTGCTGTGCTCTTATCTGTTGCAGCTGCACAGCCTGTATGGAAACAACAACCCGTACCCGCATTCAAGCAGGGCGGTGCTGTTGTTATCGCGCTAGATCTGTCGGCTTCAATGAACGCGACCGATATTAAGCCGAGTCGTTTGCAGCGAGCGCACTTTAAAATTGAAGATCTGTTGGGGCGTCTTCCCGACAGCCAAGTGGCTTTGCTGGTGTATGCAGGCGATGCCTTTGTGGTAACACCGCTCACGGAAGATACCGGTACAATTTTAGCGCAGCTCCCGGTGATGACGCCTGAAATCATGCCCGCACAAGGTAGCCGCGCAGACCGTGCATTGGCGAAAGCCGGCGATGTACTGGCGCAAGCAGGTGTAAGAGGTGGGACGGTTTTATTAGTGAGTGATGAAGTGAATCCAGCCCAGATTGCTGCTTCTGCCAGCCGTTTGGCGCAACAAGGGCGTAGGGTCTCTATTTTAGCGGTTGGGACAGCGCAAGGCGCTCCGATACAAACACAGTTCGGCCCGATGAAAGATCGACAGGGGCAAGTGATTCTGGCACGTACCGATATGCAGCAGATGCGTGAGGCAGCGAGTTTGGGTGGCGGTACTGCCGTGCAGTTAGTAGCGGATGAGTCAGATCTGAGTGCCTTAATTGCTACATTTAGTACTGGCCAACGCGAAGAGGTAAAACAGGGCAGTGAAGTTGAGCGCTGGGTGGCAGAGGGGCCTTGGTTTGTGCTGCTAGCTCTGCCTTTATTGTTACCTCTTTTTAGGCGAGGTATTGCTACTATCTTGTTACCTGCTCTGTGTTTTAGTGCTTTAAGCTTAAGTGCTTTAGGTCTTGCTCCTAATGCGGAGGCGGGCAGTGAGGTAGGAGTTGAGGAGGGCATTGAAGAAGCAATTGAGTCGAGTGTATGGCAGAACTTATGGAAAACCGCAGACCAGCAAGCCGCGGAGCAGTACCAAGCAGATAATAAAGTGGCTGCTGCACAAACATTTAGTGATGCGCGCTGGAAACAGGTAGCGCAATATGAGGCACAAGATTATGCCGCGGCTATAGAAAGTCTTCCTGAACCAGAAACTGCTGCTGATTGGTATAATCGTGGTAATGTACTGGCGCAACAGCAGCAATTAGATGAAGCCATTGCCGCCTACGAGCAAGCGTTGCAGAAAGATCCCAAACATGAAAATGCGATGTTCAATAAGCAGCTGCTAGAAAAACAAAAGCAGCAGCAAAAAGAGCAGGACAATAAGCAGAACCAACAAGACTTAAAAGATAAATCACAACAAGACAGCGAACAAAAAAAGCAGCAAAATAGCTCACAGCAACAAGGGCAATCTGATCAGCAAGATCAGCAGGGCCAACAAAACTCATCAGCGGATGACTCTCCGCAGGGCGATCAAGATGAAAATAACGCTTCGGCCGAAACGCCACAACAAAGTGAATCGTCCCAAAAGGATTCACCGAGTGAAACGCCAGATCAAACTACAGAGCAAGCCCAAGATGCTGAGGCGGCGCAAGCTGAAGAACAACAGCGCGCGGCCGATTATCTTAAGCAACAGATGGATAAGGCTGGGTCACATGATGGCCAAGCGGCGTCCCGTGATGCTCAAGAGCAATCTTCTGAGCCAATCAGCGAGTCAGAACAAGCAAGACAGCAGCTCCTTAACCGAATAGTGGATGACCCTGCTGGTTTGTGGCGCCGAAAATTTATGTATCAGTATCGCCAGCAGGCAGAACAGCATTCGGGAGAAGAAAAAGCATGGTAAGTGTTCGCCGTGTATGGCTTGTTATTATCTTATTGTGTGCCAGCGTTAACCTTCAGGCATCGATTAAAAGCAATATTAATCACAGCATGGTTGAGCAAGGCGAGAGTATTCGCCTGAGCATTGACCTTGAAGATGTCGATGCTGATCAGGTTGATTTAACACCGCTAGAGAAAGATTTTGAAGTGCTAGGACGAAGCCAGCAATCGAAGAGAGTTATTCGTAATGGCTCCTATGAAAGCTCTTCAGAACTTATTTTAATGCTGTTGCCCAAACGTAACGGTGATTTACAAGTCCCCTCGTTAAGTGCTGATGGCGACCAAACCAGTTCTCATGCATTGCGCGTTACGGCCGTGCAGCAGCCAGCAGCTGCGGATGGCGGTATCGAGATGCTATCAACTCTCTCGAGTGAGAAGCCTAAAGTCCAACAACCGCTTATTTATCAGACAAGTTTGCTGGTGGGACGGCAAATCTTTAATGCGTCTTTGCAAGGCCCAAGTATACAAAAGGGTAAGGCGCTTATCGAACCCTTAGGTGAGCAGCGTCAGTACCAGCAAACACTTAATGGCCGACAGGTTACCGTTGTTGAGCAGACATGGCTGATTACACCGGAGCAAAGTGGTTCGCTAGAGATAGCGCCAGCGCAAGTTATCGGACAAATACAAACCGGGCGCTTAACACGTAATCCATTTGGCGGTGCTTTTTCAGACCCTGCTGCTATGCGTAGAATTAAGGTATCTGCACAAGGCTATCAATTAGAGGTTGAACCCATTCCTGGTAGCTTTAGTGGCCAAGTCTGGTTGCCTGCTGAAAACCTAGTGCTCAGTGATGAGTGGAGTAGTGAGCAGTTCGCAGTAGGTGAACCCGTAACACGCACTATTAGATTAAAAGCAGATGGGCTTAGCCGAAATCACATTTCAGAATTGCTTTTACCTGAAGTTGACGGCATTAAACAATATGCTGCTAATCCAGCGGTGACTCAGCAATATGAAAATGATCAATTAACATCGGTTTTAACATTAGAAGTTACGCTTATCCCTGAAAAGTCAGGAACACTGACCTTGCCTGCTATTAACCTACCTTGGTGGGATGTTCAAAGCGATAGCGAACAAATCGCGATGCTGGCAGCAAGGGCAGTAGAGGTTAACCTAGGGAAAGTACAAACTGCAGCGCCATCAGTATCGACGCAAGACAGCGTTCCATTTCAAAATCAAGTGCAGCAACAAGCTAAGTTTTCCACAGCACTTACTCCGCCATCAGAAACGCTTGCAACATCGCAGAGTGTTGCACGTTTGAGGAATGACAGCTTAAGTCCATTGCTGGTTGCGCTTTTAGGTCTTATTGCGGGCAGTGTGATAACGGTATTGGTTATGATTTTCTGGAAGAGAAATAGAAGATCGCCAGTCAGAACAACGGGGAATGATGCACCCCTCCCACAGCCCTCTTTAGCAGCACTTAAGCAAGCATGCGCCAGTAATGATGCAGCGAAGGCGCGCTTGGCTCTGATTCGGTGGGGGCAAAGCATGTGGCCAGAATGCAGTAATTTAAATCAGCTGTCAGTGCGAGTAAATCCTGAGTTACAAGCGGCCATTAGTGGTTTACAGCAACACAGCTATAGCCAGAACGCTACAAGCCCCGCTGCACAGGAATGGCAGGGTGCTCAGTTATGGATGGCTATCCAGGCGTTTGCTGTTCCCCAAAAAACAGCAGGAAATAACACAGAAAAGTTATCTCCGTTGTATCTTTCTTAAAGGGCAAGTACAGCTGCGATTTACTTCGCTCTGTGTGTTTTACATTGGCTACCAGGAACATGGCTCTGTACTAAAGGAGCCTCGGTCAGCTCATCTGTAGGGTGATCAAGTTCACGTAAAATTCCACAATCACGCGTGGTCAGCGCTGCATGGCATTGGCTGCGTAGTTCAATAAGCTGCGTTTCAAGTATTTTTAACTCCGCCATTCTGGCTTGCACATGCTGTATATGCTCATCAATTAGCTCGTTAATAGTTTCGCAACTGGCGTCGGGTTGAATGCGTGCCTGTAGTAGTACTTTTATCTCGCTATGAGTCATTGCCAGTGTTCTGCAACGGCGAATAAAAATTAAACGCTCCAAATGGCCCTGATCATAACGGCGATAATTATTAGCGGGGTTGCGCAGTGCAGGGTGTAATAGGGCTTCATTTTCATAGTAGCGAATAGTTTCTACGGTAACGCCAACTTGTTTGGCTAGCTCACCTATTTTCATGTGACCTCCTGATTGACGTTTTTCTGATCATTAGTGGCTTGACCCTAAAGCAACTTCAGGGTGTTTAATGCTAAGCATACGACACAATGCAGGTGATAACTATATGAAAGGCGATGCGATGAGTGACTCAATGGGTTGTGGAGTGGATAGTCGTATGGAGAGTGATGTAACGGATTCTTGTTGCAGCTCAACAGATGAAAAGATCTCTGCTGAGCATAAAGAACATGATGACCATGCTGCTAAGTGCTGTGCTCCTGAGCCTTTATTGGATTCGGTAAATACTCAGTCTTTAGGTCAGTCACAAGTAGTTGCAGAGGGTTTACGTACGCCAATACGTATTATGCAGATGGACTGCCCTACCGAAGAAGCACTGATTCGTAAAAAGCTGGGAGATATGCCGGCTGTGATCAGCATGGAGTTTAACTTGATGCAACGTATTCTTACGGTGGTGCACACCACGGATGCATTGGAAAGTGTGCTAGATGCTGTGCGCTCACTAGGTTTTGAGCCTGAAGTGCCAGACGCACAAGGGCAGCTTGGTGATGTGGTCGAGCAAAAAAAGCCATGGTGGCCCTTGGCTGTGGCGGGCGGTGCGGCGATAGCAGCTGAGGCCGTTTCTTGGATGGCAATGCCTAGTTGGCTAGCCGCCGTGCTGGCATTGATCGCTGTGGGCTGTAGCGGCTTAACAACCTATAAAAAAGGGTGGGTGGCGATTCGCCATGCCGATCTTAATATCAATGCGTTGATGAGTATTGCGGTAACGGGCGCGTTTATTTTAGGGCAGTGGCCAGAAGCTGCCATGGTAATGGTGCTGTTTACTGTGGCAGAGCTGATCGAGGCAAAGTCATTAGATAGAGCACGAAATGCAATTTCTGGGTTAATGCAGCTAACACCCGATAATGCCACCGTTTTGCAAGAGGATGGTTCATGGCAGTTGGTGGATGCTAAATCAGTTGTTGTTGGCAGTATCGTTCGTATTAAACCGGGTGAGCGGATTGGTTTAGATGGGCTGATAGTGCGTGGCCGCTCCACGGTGAATCAGGCGCCTATTACGGGCGAAAGCTTGCCTGTGGATAAGGCCGAAGGTGATAAGGTTTTTGCCGGTACTATCAATGAAGCCAGTGCTTTTGAGTACAAGGTAACAGCTGCTGCAAATAACACTACGTTGGCTCGTATTATTCACGCCGTAGAGGAGGCGCAGGGCACAAAGGCACCCACGCAGCGTTTTGTTGATCAATTCGCACGTTTGTATACGCCTATTGTTTTTGCTATCTCGCTAGGTGTTGCTGTGTTACCTCCTTTATTGATGGGCGGTAGTTGGTTTGATTGGGTATATAAAGCACTGGTTTTGTTGGTGATCGCTTGTCCATGCGCATTAGTGATATCGACTCCAGTGACCATTGTTAGCGGATTAGCAGCAGCTGCACGGCGCGGGATCTTGATTAAGGGTGGTGTTTATCTGGAAAGTGGCCATCAGCTTAAATATCTAGCACTGGATAAAACCGGCACGATTACGCATGGAAAGCCAGTGCAAACAGAGTTTGAAGTGCTGCTTACAGGCAATGATGACGCGAGCGATGATGTTGCAAAAGAATGCCGTCGTTTGGCGGTGAGTTTGGCGGCGCGCTCTGACCACCCTGTATCACTTGCGATAGCTAAGGCTGCTGAAATTGATGGTGCTAACCTAACTCATGCCAATGTGGATAAGTTTGAAGCTTTGGCAGGGCGTGGCGTTAAAGGAGAAATAGACGACAAAGCATATTTCTTAGGTAATCACCGCTTGATAGAAGAGTTGGGAGTATGTACTCCTGAACTGGAAATGCGTTTAGACCGGTTGGAACAGCAAGGTAAAAGCGTCGTGATGCTGGTGGGTAACCAGCAAGTGTTAGCGCTTTTTGCTGTGGCTGATACAGTAAAAGATAGCAGCCGCAAAGCAATTGCCGAGTTGCAGCAGCTAGGTATTAAAACAGTCATGCTGACAGGCGATAATCAACACACCGCAACCGCTATTGCTCAGCAAGTTGGTATTGATGAGGCACGTGGCAATCAACTACCAGAGGATAAACTGAGTGCCATTAAAGCAATGGAAGCTGAGGGTTTAGTGGGCATGGTGGGTGATGGAATTAATGATACGCCGGCATTGGCGCGAGCTCATATTGGCTTTGCGATGGGAGCGATGGGAACCGATACCGCTATTGAAACGGCCGATGTTGCCTTGATGGATGATGACCTACGCAAAGTGCCTTCATTCATACGATTATCCCGTGATACGCGTACTATATTGATTCAGAATATATCACTAGCGTTAGGCATTAAAGCGGTATTTATGGTGTTGACTCTGATGGGGATGGGCACCATGTGGATGGCAGTCTTTGCTGATATGGGCGCAAGCTTATTGGTAGTTGCTAATGGTTTGAGGTTGCTTCGAAAATAACGATGTTAGTGCTTCGTCTGATTGAGCATCAATTGCAGAAAAACTTCGGGTAGGTCAGGTTTACCATATAGGTAGCCCTGGCCAATCTCGCATTGTGCGTGTGTAATGAAATCTGATTGTTCAATGGTTTCAATACCCTCAGCAACCACATGTAGTTTCAGGTTTCGGGCCATAGAGATGATCGCCGTTACCAGATCTTGGTTACGGCTTGATTGCGCAAGGCTTGATATAAAGCTGCGATCAATTTTTACTGTATCAAATGGAAATTTTTGCAGGTAGCTCAGTGATGAATAGCCTGTTCCAAAATCATTAAGTGAAATGCGTACACCGGACTCGGCTAAAATATTAAGAATTTCCAGTGCTTGTGCCTCATCTTGTAAAAGGACGCCTTCTGTTATTTCAACTTCTAGGCAATGGGGCGGAAGTTCGTAAAATTCAAGCAGCTCCAGAATATGAGTAGCCAGCTGGTCGTCCCTGAACTGTACTGGGGAAATGTTTACAGCAACATATACTTCAACTTGATGTTTTTTGCACCAGTGAGCCGTTTGTCTTATAGCAGAACGAAGCACGAAGTTACCCATGTTTAAAATAAGACCGCTTTGTTCAGCAACAGGAATGAAGCTATCAGGCGCAACATTACCCAGTATCGGGTTATTCCATCGCAGGAGTGCTTCGGCACCGATGACTTTACCTGACTGTGTACAGATAAATGGCTGGTAATGCAGTGTTAGTTCTTTATTTTTTAAGGCGTTAGATAGCTGTGACTCTATTTGCAGACGAGTGCTGAGTTGAGACTGCATACTAAGATTGAAAAACTGATATTGATTGTCTGTTGTGGCTTGTTTGCTTGTCCTTGCTGCACTTGATTTGCGTAATAATTCATCCATGTCTAACGCGTCGTCAGGATATAAGGCGATACCGATGCTAACTGATAATGGTATAGCCTGTTCCTCTGTGACAACCGGCCTGCTAAAACTGAAGAGCTGGCAAAGTTTGTTTGCTAGCTGAGCAGACTCCTCCGCAATGTTGTGCTCGGCAGCTGCGTGAAGAATAATAAATTGATCGCCACTGAGGTGCGCTAAAAACGATGTAGTCGGGATGTGTTGTTTTAATTGGCTCGCTATCGTATGAATGACGCTATCTCCGGCTTTATATCCGAAGTTATCATTAATCACTTTCATATTATTGATGCCGACATGCAAGACGGCTGCTGAAAGAGGCACGAGTGAGGCTTTTTCCAGCGTTTTTAACTTTTCTTGTAGTAACTTTCTGTTAGGCAGCCCTGTGAGAGTGTCGTAGTGATTTTGTTGGTAGATAGTTTCTTCTGCTGAATTTCGCTCATCTATCTCTTGGGAAAGACGGTGATAGAGTGTTTCTAATTCATTGGTACGCTGGTGAACACGCTGTTCTAAATACTCATTGGCATACTGTAATTTGAATTTCTGATATAAAATTGTGAGACTGGCTTCGATGGATTTTTGGAAACGGTCCAATAATTGGCGCTGCTGTTCATTATACTGATTGGCTTTGTTATCTAAGATACATATTGTGCCGAAGGCCTCACCTGTGGGCCAGTTCAGAGGGAGCCCGCAATAAGAAATCATGCCTATTTTGATATCTGGATTATGATCCCATATTGGATCAACTAAGGCGTTCGGTACTAGCAGTTCTGCTTGCTGCTTAATAACGGTTTCACAATATAAGCCTTTGCCTAGTTCTTCTTTATCACCTGGGTGGTAAGGATTGTAGTCGCTCTGGCTACTGACAAATACTTCAATATCTTGAGTATGAACACGCATGATTAATGACGTAGGGATTCCACAAATACTTGCGATCAGATCAACAGATTGCTGCCAGCCATTAAATACGTCATCTGGAATGGCAATAGTGTGGATATCTAAAGCATCGTTCATTTTTAATTTAGTCTATAAAAAGTAGCCAGTGATTTCATGATAGGTGGGATTTGCCATTTTTCCAGTTGCCGTTTGATTTAATCGGGTTAAAACAGCAAGTGTGGTGTTTGAATAACGTTTGAATCGTTGCAATTATAAAGAGCTGCAAAAGTTTGCAGCCCTGTTACTTCAGGCTTAAGAGCTCTTAAAAGAACTAAGCCATATATTGGCCACCGTTTACCGAGATGTTTGTTCCGGTAATAAAGCCCGCTTCATCTGCCGTTAAAAAAGAAACTGCACGAGCAATCTCTTCTGGCTGCCCCAAACGGCCAACAGGAATACCACCAACAATACTGTTTAATACGTTCTCTGGTACTTGGCGTACCATCGGTGTATCAATGTAGCCAGGTGAAACCGAGTTTACAGTTACCCCTTTTTTAGCGCCTTCTTGGGCAATCGCTTTGGTAAAACCATATATGCCTGCTTTTGCGGCGGAGTAATTAGCTTGTCCAAACTGGCCTTTTTCGCCGTTTAATGAAGAGATGTTAACGATACGTCCCCAGCCGCGATTGCACATCGCTTCAAAGATTGGCTGGCTCATATTAAACATAGAGCTTAGGTTCGTTTGTATAACCGCTTGCCACTGTTCTGGCTGCATCTTTTTTAGAGGCGCATCACGTGTAATACCGGCATTGTTAACTAGAACATCAACGCTGCCCTCTGAGCTTTCCACTTCTTCTAAAAAGCGTTTGCAGTCGTTGAAATCCGAAACATCTACCGCCTTCATAGTGATATCAAAGCCTTGTAGTTTCATCTCTTCTTGCCAAGTCGCTGCAGCTGCAGCATGACCTGGTGCAAAGGTACCCACAACCTTGCGGCCTTGTTCTAGAAGGGCTTTACACATTGATTCACCTAGGCCGCCGTTTGCACCTGTCACTATGGCTATTCGTTGCGTCATTTTTTTATCCTTATTCTTTTTAATAGATGTTTAATTAAGTTTGTAATCTGGTTCGCCACTCAGGGTTAATTACTGAGCAGCGATTTAATTGAAGAGGAAAGGCTACGCTTATTTTGGCTAAGATAAGCTTGGCTGCGCTTTTCAATGTTTGGCAGGTCATATAGGTAATTCACCATAAATCCTGCTGCTTGGTTAAGGCCATTCACTGAGGTGTCTGCCATCCAGTTTAGTTGGGCTATTTGTGCACCATTACTGAGGTGGAAATGCGTCACCGAGTCAGCTGCTGTGCCACCAACTCGCTCCGCTTTAGCAAGATAATAAGCGGCTAATTTGCTTAGCGGTGCCTTTAGCTGTGGTTCTGCCAGTTGCTCCATTGTCAGCGTAAGTGCTTGATCTTGTATGTGGGGTAGTAGGGCTTTTCCGCCGGGCAATTGTTCTAGTTCCTCTGCTGGTTGTTTATGAATCCAGCGAGTAAGGCCCGGTATAGGCGAAAGTGTGGAAAACTGTTTTAAATGAGGGAACTCATGTTGTAGCTCTTTAACGACTCGTTTAATCAAGAAGTTACCAAAACTGATGCCCGCTAACCCTTGTTGTGCATTAGATATGGAATAAAAAATAGCAGTGTCTGCTTGGTCAATATCGCCGACAGGCGCTGTTTCATCAAGTAACGTCTGAACGTTATCAGAGAGTCCTTTTACGAGAGCTACCTCAACAAAAATGAGTGGCTCGTTCGGCATATTTGGATGAAAAAACGCAAAGCAGCGCCGGTCTGAATCTAGGCGGTTTTTTAGGTCATCCCAGCTTGTGATCGCATGTACGGCTTCGTAAGCAATCAGTTTCTCTAATAGCTCTGCACTGGAGTGCCAATTGATTTGTTCTAGCTGTAATAGACCAATATCAAACCAGCTGATAAGCAATCGCTTAAGGTCTGCTTCCAGTGGTTTTAATTCGGGGTGTTGCTTTTGTAAAGAAAGAATCTGCGCACGCATATCAACCAGAAATTTTATGCCTTCTGGCAGCTCATTGAAAAGCGTCAACAGTTTCATTCTGGGAGGCTCGAGTACATTTCTCAATTTACGTGCTGCTTCTGCACGGGAGTCGTCACTGGCTTCTTGCCAGCGCTCAATATACTGCTCTACATCCACACGATTGGTATCGTAATGCAGCGCTAAAATAGATAAAAATCGCTGCTGTCCGATAGGGTCTAGCTCTAAATAGCTATGTCCTAAAGTGGCGGCTCTTGCGCGTGAGGCTATTTCTCCGCCCTTGTCTGCAAGGCAGTGATCAATCCATGTTCGAAGAACGGCTTCATCATCGTTGCTTAGCTCAGGAGATAAGTTCAATCGCTCTAGCGTAGCGCGGTTATCAGTTGCTTCGCGCCAGGCCAGTCGTATATGACCGAATGTGCGCTCTAAGAAGCTGTTGTTTGATGTAGCCACTATGCCTTACCTCGTTTTTTGGAAAGGGGTTTACGTGCTTGCTATAAACACGCTAACAAAATAAAAATCAAAAACCAAGGGTTAATACTTGGTTTTTTAAGTGAAAACCATTAGTTTAATAATCATCAATAACTAAAACATGACAGATTTGAGGGATTTATGCAGGAACTACACGGTTTTTATCTTGAAGATTTAGAAGTAGGCCAGACGGCAAATTACGCTAAAACAATTACCGAAGCAGATGTTGTGTTGTTTGCTGGTATTTCTGGTGACGATAACCCTGTGCATATCAATGCTGAATATGCTGCACAAACTATGTTCAAAGATCGTATCGTACATGGCATGTTTAGCGCGGCTTTAATCTCTGCTGTTTTGGGTACGCGTATGCCAGGGCCGGGTGCTATTTATATCGATCAACAGATTAGCTTCAAAGCACCGGTATACATTGGTGATACGGTGACAGCGACGGCTACTGTGATGGAAATTAATGAGCAGCGCCGCCGTGTAACGCTTAAAACAGTGTGTACTGTAAAAGGCAAAATAGTGGCAGAAGGCGTCGCAACGAACATGGTCGATCGTCGTCCAGTTGAGGAAAAATAACATGATGTTACAAAAAGATAATTCGTGCTTGATGGTAATTGATGTACAAGCGCGTTTGTTACCCGGCATTCATGAAAGTGAGAAGCTGGTGAAGTATTGCGACTCATTAGTTGAGCTAGCTCAAGAGTTGAGCGTTCCTGTTTTTGGTACAGAGCAATATCCAGAAGGCGTGGGCCCCACGGCAGATGGTTTGCGTGAACGTGTTGGTGAAGACGAGTTTACAGGTAAAACTTTTTTCTCTTGTGTTGATGCACCGCAATTCCAAGACAAGCTGAAAACTATTACGCAGGATCAGATAGTGATCTGTGGAATGGAGGCACATGCCTGTGTGTTACAGAGCGCGATGAGCTTTAAAGCGATGGGCAAACAAGTCTTTGTTGTTGCTGATGCTATCTCTGCTCGTAACCCTAAAGATACCGAGTTTGCTATTGCTCGTATGCGTGAAGAGGGTATCAAAATAATTACGCGTGAAATGGTAGGTTTTGAGTGGTTGCGCCGCTCTGACGCAGAAGGATTTAAATTGTTTAGTAAAAAATTCCTTCGCTGAGTCAGCGCCGCTATATGTAAAGCGGTGCTATGCCGCAAGGAGAGTAGGTAATCGATATGGGAATAGGTATGGAAAATAACAATAAAAGTCCGTACGAAAGCGGCCTTGATAAGGTAGCGGCTAACTTTGAGGCACTAAGCCCGATACCTTTCATTGAACGCGCCGCTTCTGTTTACCCTAATCGCCCTGCGGTTATCTACGGTGATCTGGTTCGGTCATGGAAAGAGACTTATGCACGCTGTTGTCAGCTTGCTTGCGCACTAGAAAAGCGAGGAGTTGGTAAAGGCGATACGATTGCCGCTTTGTTACCTAACTTACCTGAAATGCTCGAGTTACATTTTGCAGCGCCCATGATAGGTGCTGTTTTGAATGCGCAGAATATTCGTTTGGATGCCGATACTATTGCTTTCATGCTCAACCATAGCCAGGCCAGCGTGCTTATGGTCGATGCTGAGTTTGCAGAGCTAGCCCGCAAAGCGCTGTTGCAGTGTGATCATTCGGTGCTGGTTATTGATGTAGAAGATGCAACCAGCGGGTTTGATGAGCACATTGGCTCTCTAACTTATGAGCAGTTACGACAAGAAGGTGATGCTGCTTATCAATGGCGCTTACCTGATGACGAGTGGCAGGCGATTGCGCTGAACTACACCTCGGGCACGACGGGCAACCCTAAAGGGGTTGTTTATCATCATCGCGGTGCATATCAAAATGCGCTGAGTAATATTTTAGGCCAGAACTTACCTCCACATGCGGTATACCTTTGGACATTGCCAATGTTTCATTGCAATGGCTGGTGCTACCCCTGGTCTGTTACTGCCGTAGCGGGAACGCATGTATGTCTTCGTAATGTCCGTGCAGCTGATATCTTTGCTGCATTGGGTACTTATAAAGTCACACACTTTTGTGGCGCACCTATTGTTTTAAATATGATGTTGAATGCTCCTGAAGCTGCCAATATTGAGCTTGAGCAAGAGGTCACAGTCACAACCGGTGGTGCCGCGCCACCGGCTGCAATCATTGAAGGAATGGAGCGCTTAGGGATTAAAGTGGTGCATGCCTATGGGTTAACTGAAACCTATGGGCCGAGTGTTTTTTGCGACTTTCAGCAAGCATGGACTGAGTTACCTATGGAGCAAAAAGCCGCCAAAATGGCCCGTCAAGGCGTGCGAGCACCAGGGGTGGGGCGATTAATGGTTGCTAATGCATTAACCCTTGAGCCTTTACCACACGATGGCGAATCGATGGGTGAAGTGTTTATTCGTGGCAATACGGTAATGAAAGGTTATTTAAGTAATCCACAGGCTACGCAGGAGGCCTTTGAAGGAGGCTGGTTTCATACTGGTGATTTAGCGGTGTGCCACCCTGATGGTTATATCGAAGTTAAAGATAGAGCAAAAGATATCATTATTTCAGGGGGAGAAAATATCTCGACACTAGAGGTCGAAAATACACTCTATCAGCACCCCGGTGTTCTGGAAGCTGCTGTGGTCGCGTTGTCTGATGATAAATGGGGCGAGGTGCCATGTGCGGTTATTACACTCAAAGTGGGAGCTGAGGTCAGTGCTGATGACCTTATTCAGTTTTGTCGTTCTCGTTTAGCGCATTTCAAGTGCCCTAAGCAGGTGGTTTTTTCTGCTTTGCCCAAAACATCGACCGGTAAAATTCAGAAGTTTGCATTGCGTGAGTTAGTCAAAACAGCTCAATAATGAGTGCGTTGCTCTTGAACTGATTTGCTATGATAGGAGGCTGAATGATCTTGAGTTCAGGAAATAATCCCCCGATGGAAGCTTCTAGTACGCAGCAAGGTCAGAGTGCCTTAACAGATGATGCGGAACGTAATCGCTTGCTGGCCGAAATGGCCGAGCAGTCTACCGATATGATTTCGCGTCACACGCCACAAGAGTGGCGCTTTATCTATGCCTCTGCGGCCGTCACTCACCTGCTAGGTTATAGCGTTGATGAAATCATCGGTATGTCTGCATATGAGCTGTACCATCCGGATGAGGTGGAAGACTTTAAGCGTCGTCGCCCTAGCGTGTTCTATGAGAAAGGCTTTTACACTCATACTTATCGTTTCCGCTGCAAAGATGGACATTATACGTGGCTAGAAAGTACTAGTCGTTCGATCCGAGATGCTCAATCTGGCGAGTTAAAAGAAATTCTTGTTGTTTCTCGTGATGTTAGCCGCCGTATCGAAGCAGAAGCGCGTATGTTGCAATACCAAAAAGAACTTAACCGCGCTTCACGTTTAGTCGTAATGGGAGAGATGGCATCGGGGTTGGCTCATGAATTAAACCAGCCTTTAACCGCCATTGTTAATTATGCGCGTGGCATTGAGCGACGCTTAGAGGCTAAGCAGGCTCTTTCATTAGAAGAGGTTACGCCTGTGCTACAGCGTATTACCTCCACTGCGATGCGCGCAGGTGGTATCTTGCATCGCATGATGGATTTTGCTCGCAAGCAAGAGCCGATTCGAGAGCGGCTTGATCTGCACGGTTTAATTGATGATCTTCTCGAGTTTTGCGCAAGTTCTGCCGCGCAACATAATGTGTTGTTAGAAAATCGAACACCAGCCATTTTGCCTCATGTGATGGCCGATCGAGTGCAGCTAGAGCAAGTGTTTCTGAATCTGATTTTGAATGCGATTGAGTCTTGCCAGACAAAACCGGAAGATGCGCCATTGTCTGTATGGATTGATGCTTCTCTGGGGAAGAGCGAACAGGTTATAATTTCAGTTTACGATCAAGGTGAAGGCCTTAGTGGTGATGTTGAACAATTGTTTGAGCAGTTCTTCACAACTAAAGCTGAAGGGCTAGGCATGGGATTGTCGATCAGCCGCTCATTGATAGAGGCGCATGGAGGGCAGTTGCGCGGTGAGAAATTACCCGGTAAAGGCAGCGTTTTTCATGTGATGTTACCGCTTAGTCTGTCGTCAGTTGAGGAGTTGAATGAGTAATCAGCCTAAGCAAATTATTTTTGTTGTTGATGATGATGCCGATGTACGTGACTCACTCAAGTGGTTGCTGGAATCTGTAGATCTTTATGTGACAGTATTTGACACTGCTCAGCGTTTTCTCGATGGCTGCCCTGAAAATGCTCAAGGCTGTATTCTCATGGATGTTCGTATGCCGGGTATGAGTGGCTTAAGTGCTCAAAATAAACTGTCTGAACGACACATCCACATGCCGTTGATTATGATTTCAGGCCATGCTGATGTAGATATGGCCGTATCAGCCATGACGCAAGGCGCACTAACTTTTTTGCAAAAACCGTTCAGCGACCAGGCTCTGATTGATATTGTTCAACAAGCGTTATTGCAAGATTCTGCTCGTTGTCACCAGGCAGAATTAATCAGTGATGTGCGTGCATGTTATGCAAACCTTACAAAGCGAGAGCGACAGGTTTTTGATGGTGTAGTTACGGGTTTAGCTAATCAGGAAGTTGCTGACCATCTGGGTATTAACCGTAAAACAGTTGAAGGGCATCGCGCCAATATGATGGCTAAAATGCGGGCAGGATCATTATCCGAACTTATCCAAATGTCTGTTGCGCTAGGTCTAGTCAAAAGTTATGGGCAGAACTAAAATTAAAGTTCAAACAGTCTCTAAGAATTTAGGTGTGAATGTAAAATGAGTGTTAAAGGTACCCTTTATATAGTTTCAGCGCCTTCTGGAGCAGGTAAAACCAGTTTAGTGAAAGCGTTGCTCAAGCAAGATCAGCAAGTGCGTGTGTCTGTTTCTCATACGACGCGTGACATGCGCCCTGGTGAGCAGGACGGTGTTGATTATAATTTTGTCACTATGGACATGTTTGATGGCTTAATTGAGCAGAAACAGTTTCTTGAATATGCTGATGTTTTTACAAATAAATATGGCACATCTCAGGTTTGGGTTGAAAGTGAGCTAGATAAGAGCATTGATGTCATTCTGGAGATAGATTGGCAGGGCGCTGAGCAAGTACGTCAGTTGATGCCTGACGCCGTCTCCATTTTTATCTTGCCTCCGTCACAGGATGAGTTACGTAAGCGCTTAACCGGGCGTGGCCAGGATGACGCCTCTGTTATTGATCTGCGCATGTCTCAGGCGGTCAGTGAAATGGAACACTATCCTGAATTTGACTATATTGTGATTAATGATGATTTTGATACAGCACTAACGCAGTTACAGGCGATTTTGACAACTCAGCGTTTACAGCGTGATGTGCAATGCGTACGCCATGCGGCCTTACTGAATGATCTCTTGTCAGTTTGAGTCGTGTAAGGTAAAATTTCGCCCCTTTGGATTTCTTAAGTAAGATCTCCTAAACTGATATTTTAAACAAACCAAATTTTGAGGTTTAGCATGGCTCGTGTCACAGTTGAAGATTGTCTGGACAATGTAGATAACCGTTTTGAACTGGTTATGGTTGCAGCAAAGCGTGCGCGCCAGTTAGCAACAGGCGGCAAAGAGCCTAAAGTTGATCGCGAAAACGATAAAGATACTGTTGTTGCGTTGCGCGAAATTGCAGAAGGTTTGGTTGATAAGTCTATCCTAGACGATATCGCTCAAAGATAAGTTCCTCTTTTTTAATCGGGCATTGTTCCATCTGGAAGCATTAGTGAGTAGATTATTACTAGCGCGGAAATAATGGAGGAATAATGCCGACGATTGATTTTCTTTCTGACCGATTAACAGACTACTTAGATCTCCAGCAGATTAAGGATGTTCGTCGTGCTTACTTCTATGCAGAGCAAGCACATGATGGTCAGCGCCGTAAAAGTGGTGAGCCGTATGTCACTCACCCACTAGCCGTTTCCAGTATTCTCGCTACTATGCATATGGACCATCAAAGCTTGATGGCTGCTATGTTGCATGATGTTATCGAAGATACTGATATTAGTTATGATGGTATTGAAAACCAGTTTGGCACATCGGTGGCGGATATCGTTGATGGTGTTTCTAAACTAACTCATCTCGAATTTGAAACCAAAGCTGAAGCACAGGCAGAAAACTTCCAAAAAATGGTCTTGGCCATGGCGGAAGATATCCGCGTTATTTTGGTTAAGTTGGCTGATCGACTTCACAATATGCGTACCTTAGGCGCTATGCCGCCAGATAAACGACGCCGTATTGCACGTGAAACGATGGATATTTACGCACCTGTTGCCGCTCGCCTTGGTATGCGAGATATGCAGGTAGAGCTTGAAGATCTCGCCTTTCAGTCGTTCTATCCCATGCGCGCTAAATATATTCGACGTGCCGTTGTACAAGCACGCGGTCAGCGTAAAGATATGATCAGCTCGATTGAAGACGCCATTAGGAATCGACTCGATCAAGAGAAGTTGCCAGGCATCGTCTCTGGGCGTGAGAAACATCTTTATAGCATCTATTCAAAAATGAAAGCGCAGCGTAAATCCTTTGCAGAAATTATGGATGTGTTCGCATTTAGAATCGTAACCGATACTGTTGATGAGTGTTACCGCATTCTTGGTGCTATTCATAACCTCTACAAGCCAGTGCATGGCCGATTTAAAGACTACATCGCTATTCCAAAAGCGAATGGCTATCAGTCATTGCATACTGAGTTATTTGTCGCGCGTGATATTACGATAGAAGTGCAAATTCGTAACCGCGAAATGGATGCAGTGGCTTCTCTTGGCATTGCTGAACATAGCCATTATAAAGTTTATGGCGACTCAGATAGTGCAGTAGGGTCTTATAATCGCGCTCGAAAATGGGTGTTGGGTTTATTGGAAATGCAAAAGCGTGCGGGTGACTCTATGGAGTTTATCGAGCATGTTAAAAAAGACCTGTTTCCAGATGAAGTTTATGTGTTTACGCCCAAAGGGCAGATTCTAGAATTACCACGTGGCGCGACGCCAGTAGATTTTGCTTATGCAGTACATACAGATGTAGGGAACTCGTGTGTTTCTTGTCGTATTAATAGACGCTTAGCACCGCTTTCTGAGCCTTTAGAAAGTGGTGAAACAATAGAAATTATTACCACTCGCAGCGCTCAGCCCAATATGGCATGGCTGAATTTTGTGGTCACAGGTAAAGCGCGTTCCAGTATTCGACACTTTTTGAAGAATCAGCAACGCCATGAATCTGTTGAGTTAGGACGTCGCTTACTCAATCAGTTCTTAGGTCACTATGGTATTTCAGTTGATGAGATTGATGCAGGGAAGTTGCAGACGCTATTAGAAGGTGCTGATTTTACTTCGTTAGAAGACTTGCTTGAAGATATTGGTATGGGTAACCGCATGGCTTATGTGGTTGCACGTAAGTTAAAACCTGATGAAAGTGAAGCCGAGCTACTCAAAGGGCAAAAGCCAATTGCTGTTCAAGGCACGGAAGGCTTGGTTATTCAGTATGCAAAATGTTGTCACCCGATTTCAGGCGATCAAATAGTAGGCCATATCAGTAGTGGGCGTGGCTTAGTTGTTCACCGCACTGAGTGCCGTAACATTCGTTATATGCGAGACGACCCAGAGAAGTGTATTTATCTCGAGTGGTCTGATGTTATGAATGATGAGTTTACGGTCATCTTGAAGTTAGAGGTCGCATCGTATCGTGGCATTATCGCAAGCCTAGCCACTACCGTATCTGGGACAGGTACTAATATCCTGAAAATAGATATGGGCGAGGAAGAGGGGCAGTTGGCAACCGTTGATATGGAGATAGACGTTGCTGACAGGGTTCATCTTGCGCGGGTGATCAAAAAGCTACGTGCATTACGTGCAGTGAGCCGCGTAACGCGCCTGTAATACTATAGCCGTGCGTTTCTAAAGAAATTAGCACCTTTGCCGATACACAATCAAAATTGTTCCTTAATTGATGATTAATCGAATGTTTTGCCTATACTCTAGTTAGTAGCTGCGATCTCTGCCGTATCGTGGCTAATAATTCGACCAGGCAAGCCTCGATTGGAGTGAGCACATTGGCTATAGGTGTAAATACATTAAATAGTGATGCAGGCAAGAGCAATTATGCTCGGTTAGTGCTGCTGCATGACAATGTTGGCAAGGTGTTGGTTTTGCTACCAGCAGCCAAATTACTTAATTTAGTCAGCATTTGGAGAGAAACTGAACGGCATTTACAGCCTGTTAAGGGCGATGACGTAAAACGTTTTTTTAGTCAAAATAAGCTTCTTACAAGAGAAGGGCAGCAAAAGCTATTTTCATTACCGGTTTTTATTGATAGCGCATTTGAAGATCAGGACACACTTGATGTAGTCGAGCCTTATAGCTCTTTACGTTTTACTGCTGATCGCTCTTGGTATGTGGCTAGCATGCGCTCTATACGGATGGGGTTGAGTGTTTCAGACATTGAGGACGTTCAACCCAAAGGCGATGACGAAACGGTTATTACTCATGCAGTGGAGCGTTTTACCGCATTAAGAATACGTCAGCGCTTGGAAGATACGCTAGGTTTGCCGAGCTTAGCGCCGACCACGCAGAAAATAATTATGCTGCGTTCTGATCCAGCCGCCGGTGTTGACCGTCTTGTGCCTGTAGTGAAAGTAGATCCAAGTTTATCTGCTCAGGTGATGAGTTGGTCTGTATCTCCTTACTATGCGGCTCCTGGTAGTATTCAGTCGATTGATGATGCCATTATTCGTGTATTGGGCTTTGATCTTGTGGTGAACCTTGCATTAGGTATCGCTATGGGTAAAACATTGACGTTGCCAGAAGATACTCCACGCAATCAAACACCTTACTGGCAGCAAGCTGTATACACGGCAACGTTGGCAGAGCGTTTAGCTAAGAAAATGCCAGGTGATATTCGCCCTAAACCTGGATTGGTTTATTTAGCGGGTTTGCTGCATAACTTTGGTTATGTTGTTTTAGCACACCTGTTTCCTCCGCATTTTTCGCTTTTGTCTCGCTATATTGAGGCAAATCCGCATTTACGCTTAGATTATATTGAAAAGCATATTTTGCATGTGACGCGCGAGCAGATTGGGGCATGGCTTATGGAAAGCTGGTCGTTGCCTAAAGAGATTTATAATGGCGTGCGTTACTTAAATGATCCACTGAACCCTAAGGCTGATTCTTATGCGCAGCTAATTCACTTGGCCAACCACGCACTACGTCAAAATGGTTGGGCAGATGGTCCGGTTGAAGAGGCTCTGGATCGTGACGTATTAGCCATTATCGGTCTTACTCAAGCTCAAGTGGCTGAAGAGATAGAACGTATGCAGGCTGATAGTGATATTTTGCAGGACTTCTCAGATTCACTCGCAAGCCATTAATCGGCTGCGAGTGCTAACTCTAACGTTTCTAAGTTTTCTAACTGCTCCATCCATGTTAACTCAGTGCTATCAATCTGCTGTTTGAGTTGTGTCTGAGTTGCCAGAGTCTCCTTGAGTTTATCTTTGTTGCTTGCATCATATAAGCTGCTGTCACCGAGTTGCTCTTCGGTAGCGAGGAGCTTTTCTTGGAGTGTCTCGAGTTGCTTCTCTAATTTTGATACCTGTGCCTTTATAGGGCTGAGCTTCTTACGTAGCTCAGCAGCCTCACGCTTTTGCGCTTTGCGTTCAGTGGCCGAAAGGGAACGGTTTTCACGCTCCTCTGTTTCATCACTGCTTTGCTGTTCGCCGCGGCGTTGTTCGCTAAGCCACTTTTGATAATCATCGAGGTCACCGTTGAACTCTTCGACGTTACCGTTAGCGACCAGTAAAAACTGATCAACCGTATTGCGTAGTAAATGGCGATCATGCGAAACCAGAATCACTGCGCCCTCAAACTCTTGCATAGCAACAGTGAGTGCGTGGCGAACTTCTAAGTCGAGATGGTTGGTCGGCTCATCCAGCAAGAGTAGGTTTGGTTTTTGCCACGCGATGAGTGCCAGTGCCACGCGGGCTTTCTCACCACCTGAAAAACGCTTCACAGGCTCTAGAGCATCTTCACCAAAGAAGCCAAAAGAGCCTAGGTAATTACGTACTTCCTGATCGGTGGCTTTAGGAGACAAGCGCATAATATGCAGTAGCGGTGAAGCTTCTAAATCTAACGCTTCTAGCTGGTGTTGTGCAAAATAACCGATGCGTAGGTGTTCACCTGAGTAGCGTTCACCACTGAGCTGGGTAAGGTCGCCTACCAAGGTTTTAATCAGCGTTGATTTACCTGCGCCGTTAGGGCCAAGTAAGCCGATACGTGACCCTGGCACTAATGTAAGTGATATATCTTTGAGAATGGGGCTGCCAGCATAGCCGCAGTTAGCTTCGCGCATAGACAAAAGCGGATTGGACACTTTGTCACTGCTGTAAAAGTGGAAGCTGAATGGGCTATCGACATGGGCAGCGGATATCTGCTCCATGCGTTCCAGTTCTTTCACTCGGCTCTGTGCTTGCTTAGCTTTGGAGGCTTTGGCTTTAAAGCGGCGTACAAATTGTTCAATTTCGGCAATACGTTGCTGTTGTTTTTCGTATTGCGCTTGTTGTTGAGATAAGCGCTCTGCTTTGGCGCGTTCAAAGGCGCTGTACTGGCCTTTGTACATGATTAGCTGCTGTTGGTGCATATGGGTGATATGCGTGACCACTTGATCGAGGAAGTCGCGGTCATGAGATATCAACAGCAATGTACCTGGATAGTTTTTCAGCCATTGCTCCAGCCACATAGTCGCGTCAAGATCCAAATGGTTGGTCGGCTCATCCAATAACAGGATGTCAGAACGACACATCAATGCTTGAGCTAGGTTTAGACGTATTCTCCAGCCCCCAGAGAGCGCTTTAACCTCCTTCTGCATATCTGTAGTGCTAAACCCTAATCCGGCTAGTAGCTGCTGTCCACGCGCTGAGGCGCTATAGCCTTCAATAGCGTCTAACTCGGCATGTAACTCGCCGAGCTGCTCGTTTGCACCATTGGCCTCTGCTTGCTCTAACGCGTGTTGAATGCGTCGTAAGGCTTTATCTCCATCCAGCACATATTCAAGCACTGTGCGATTAATCGCAGTGACTTCCTGTGCCATGTGGGCAATAGTGAGATGAGGTGGCAGGTAGCAGTCGCCAGCATCTGGTTGTAGTTCACCTAACAGAAGTTTGAATAGGCTGGATTTACCTACGCCATTGGCGCCGATAATCCCTACCTTCCAACCGGGATAGATGGTTAAATCGGCTTGCTCTAGTAAAAACTGAGTGCCACGGTGTAAGCTGAGTTTAGATAACTGAATCATAGGCGCGAGATTCTACCATAGCTATGCAATTACAAAATCCTCTTTGGGCATTTGCGTTAAAAGTTTATTCACATTCTGAGGTGGAACAGTGCTGTCTGGCGCTGCAAAATGACTTTGGGATGAGTGTTAATCGACTATTATTTGCTGGCTGGTTAGCTTTTCAGCATAAATCGATAGATCTGCCTGCGTTGGAGCAAAGCCCGGCGAGTATCTGGCAACGAGATATGACGCATCCATTGAGATCCTTGAGGTATCAACTGAGGCCGATGCAGAAAAAAGAACCTGAGCTTGCAACATTGTATCAAGCGATGCGCAAGGCTGAGCTTGAAGCTGAAAAAGTCGAGTTGGCTCATTTGCACATTTTAGCTAGCGGCTGGCCTGAAGTTGCGCTATCGCCAGAGGTTCTCATTTTGGATAATATTGAGCGTTTAGCAGAATTTTCCGGACCGGCTATCAGTGCTGTACAGCAGAAATTATTAACTTCTCTGAGTCGACATATGATGTTGCTAGGATAAGATTCGCTTCTCTTTGAACTTTACGGTTTAATCAGGCACTAACGCTGTAATAATTACTTATATGAACGATATCAGGTACAAGGAAAACAGAATGAAAAAAACATTACTGGCCATCGCTGTGGCAGGTTCTTTGGTTGTAATGCCGCTGGCTCAGGCGTTTGAACTGAAAACTGATGATCAGAAAGTAAGTTATAGTTTGGGTTTGGTGTTGGGTGAAAAACTTAAGTTAGATCTTGAAACAATGGATCTGGATGCTTTCCAAGAAGGCATTAAAGCAGTTTATCAGGGTACTACACCGCTGATGGATTCCCAGCAAGTAGGCGAGACAATGCAAGCCTTCCAAATGAGAAAAATGGAAGAGCAGCGTCAGGAAATGGCTAAGCTGGCACAGGAGAATCTTGATAAAGGCCAGAAATTCTTAGCTGAGAATGCTAAAAAATCAGGCGTTACAGTGACTGAAAGTGGCTTGCAGTATGAAGAAACGCAAGCAGGTACAGGTAAGCAGCCAACGGCTACCGACACGGTTAAAGTTCACTACCGTGGCACACTTTTAGATGGTACGGAGTTTGATAGCTCTTTTGCACGTAACGAGCCGGTATCTTTCCCTCTTAATGGTGTTATTCCAGGGTGGACTGAAGGCTTGCAGTTGATGAAAGAAGGCGGAAAAGCCAAGCTGACAATACCTGCAGAGCTCGCTTATGGCCCAGGCGGTATGCGTGATGCAATAGGCCCGAATGCAACATTACAATTTGATATTGAATTGTTGGAAGTAAACCCAGCTCAGTAATACGTGTTGGGTAATTAAAAAAATGGCCGCAATTGCGGCCATTTTTATTTAAGAATATTCATGATGCCATTAGAGCCGATGGCGTAGTACTCGCCGGAGCCGAAACCAACCGCGTAAACACTGGTGCTGGTTGGGCCGTATGGGTCACGTTTGTGTGCCCTCCAGCGTTTCAGTTCTTTACCTGTAGTGCTATCCCAAAGCTGAATCAAACCTGCGGCTGTGCCGGTTAATAGCTGATCCCCATTTTGAGAAAAGCGGGCAGCGACGTAACTAACACGCTTAGGAAAAAAACCGTCCGTCCCAGACAGTGTTTGTCGTATCTCTCCTGTCTTGGTGTCCCAGATAATGGCTGTATCGAGATTACTTGCACTGAACGCTAGATCACCTTTTGGCGTCAGCGCTACTACGTCAATAACATTATCTAGCGCTATTTGCTGTAGTTGTTCACCGGTTTTCAAGTCCCACACAGTGGTTTTGTAATCATCTGAGCCGGTCAATACGGTAAGCGCATCAGCACTTAGGTCAACACTTCTCACACGGCCCTGATGACGTAAGGTGCGTTTCACTCCTCCGTTCTTGATATCAAAGTAGACCGCTTCATGATTACCTAAGCCCAATAGTGCAAAATCCCCTTGTGGTGATAACACCAAATCTAGAATTTCGCCCGGAGAACTCCAAAACCATTCAGGTTTTCCGGTCAGGGTATGCCACAGCACAAGGTCTTGCTGATTCGCTGTTACAGCAAAGTCGGCTTCAGGAGAAAAACCGGACTCTGCAATGATTGAGCGCTCACCCTTACGGTGGTTCCAATCAAATAGCCGGGCATTCTTTTTGATATCCCAAAGGCTTCCACCTTCTTCTTGAGATCCTATAACAGCATAGTGACCGTCTGTAGAGATGTCAGCGCTATAAGCGCCAAGCGTCGTATATTCATACACAGAAGAAGGGGCGTTGGCGCTATCACACGCGGCTAATGCACTCGCTAATAAGGGAAAGAGTAATAGCCTGTGTGATCGTTTCAACATTATTATGCCTCGTCCATGACAGTATCGCGGTGCGATGTATGCAAAATCTCAATTAGCTGATCTTCCAGAGCAAACCGTTCTTCCAAATTTTCACCTAGTTTAGATAGCTGAAAAGAAAACTCTCTGATCTGCTGAACCGTTGGATCTTTAAGAGAGGCATAACCATCATTAAAGTCCAGTGCGATGTCAGTCGTTGGCTGGATGCGTGGAAAAATCTTCTGCGCTTCTTCTAAGCCACCATCGTCAAACTCGCTACCTTCATGAAGTAGCTTTTCGTACACTTCAAAATGGCCTGATGACAAATAATCCATCATTAAAGTGCAAAATGATTCGATGCTCCCTTCAATATCGCGAACTTCAACATTGGGTAAGGCAACGAAATTGCTTATTAATTTTTGGCGGTGCTCCAGCCAGTTATCAATAATTTCGCTAACACCACCCCAGCGTTCGTGGGCACTTTGGCATTTTTCCAACATGATTGAATCCTTATTCATTAATATATTTTAATACTAATCCCAAGCGACTTTCCTGTGCAATAGAGATCAATTCTGGCGTAGTCGAAATAGGCGGTTATACTTACCTTAAATTGACTTATCTCAACGGGAGCCTTGACGCTATGCTACTACGTTTTTTCGCCATTGTTATTTTTAGTTTGTGGTTACCAACCGCGTGGGCTGCAGATGAAGAACAGCCAGTGGAATCCGATTATATAGGATATGTTGAACTTAAACCTTTTATTGCCAATTTTGGTGGTTCAGGGAAGATACGCTTCCTTAAGTGTGAGGTAACGGTGCAGGTAGGTTCTGAAGCGGCAAATCATGCAGTTAACCAACATATGGCGAATGTGCGTAATGATTTAGTTTTTCTGTTTAGTGCACAGACCGAAGCTGATCTAGAAACGGTTGAGGCGCAGCAGATTTTGGCGAAAAAAGGACTGCAATTGATACAAAAATTGCTGGTTGAAGAGGAGGGGGAGGCAATGATTACCGACCTCTTCTTCACCAGCTTTGTAATTCAGTAGTGCTTTAGCTCTCTAAATACTCTGCAAGATATTGGTCGAAGTTAAGCGTATCGCTAGCTTCGATCTCTGCTTGAGTGTCTAATGATTTACCGACTTGTTCAGTGAGTTTTTGCTGAACATCTGCCGGTAAAGGTGACTGGTTAAATGATTGGCGGTGCTCCGCGCTTTTTTGCAATAACCACTGTGTATGGTTTAGCCCGCTTTCTTTCAGCGCTTTTAGTACCTGAGCCGATGGTGTCAGAGAGACATCATTTAGTTTGTCATGCTGTGCCGTTACTGAATCTGTATAAGCTTCATCATTATGCAACTTGCTTAACATGTGAGCCGTCATTTTCACTTGTTGGAGTACATCATCACCGGCACTGGTAAGTGACACTGGACCGTTCAGTGTTTCTAGTGTCAATCCTGGTTCACGTCCACGTGATACGACTTTATCAAGGTTAACACTGATCATGTCGCATTCGACTTCACTGATCTCATCATCACTCATGAGCAAACAGCTAATCAGAAATGCGTCTAGAAATTTAGCTTGCTGGCTATCAATGCCGGTGGGTAGGAATGGATTGATATCCGTGTTGCGCACTTCAATATATTCAACGCCACGTTGCTGTAGGGCATGCAATGGCTTTTCGCCAGGTGCTGCTACTCGCTTAGGACGAATATCACTGTAGTACTCATTTTCAATCTGCAAAATATTGGTGTTGAGTTGCTTGTAGTGCCCATCAACTTTAGTGCCGATTGCTTCATAAGCGCCGTAAGGTGTATGAATAGCTCTGTGCAATGAGCTGATATAGGTGTTTAGGTGATTGAAGCAGATGTTCAAAGAGGCCTGAGCCTTGTTTGAATAGCCTAAATCACTCATGCGCAGTGATGTTGCGTAAGGTAAGTAAAGCGTATGGTCATGCAAGGTTTCTAAGTTGTGTTTTTTCCCTTCCAAGAAAGAGTCACACAATGCAGGAGACGCACCAAAAAGGTAGAGCAATAACCAAGAGTGGCGGCGGAAGTTTCGGATTAACCTGAAATATGAGGCTGAACGAAACGCCTGAAGCGACTCGGTATTACCTTGCTGGGTTTGCAATGCTTGCCAAAAACCATCAGGGAGCGAAAAATTGTAGTGAATGCCCGCAATGGTTTGCATCATTTTACCGTAGCGGTGCTCAAGACCGACGCGATAGATATGCTTTAGCTGGCCAACATTAGAGGCCCCAAAACGGGCGATAGGAATGTCAGCTTCATCTTTAATATGGCAAGGCATACTACCGCCCCATATTAGCTCCTCACCTAAATGCTGGTAACTGAACTTATGCAGCTCTTCAAGAAAATTGAGAGCTTCTTCAGGCGCTTCAAAAACGGGAGTGATGAATTCCAGCAAAGATTCGGAATAGTCAGTGGTGATATCACCATTGGTCAGTGCCGACCCAAGCCCTACTGGGTGGCCTGTCTGAGATAACTCACCTGAGCCATCAACACGTAAGCCTTCTTTTTCGATGCCATGCAGGATGCCCTTGAAGTGGACGTCGTTGCCGCTGGACACAAGTTGTTCAAGCTGTTTTTTCAGAACTGATGCCAAAGCCTAGCCCTTCCCAGATGATAAAATGGTTAGCATTATAACCAAACTGCTCTTAATAAAGCACAGAAACAGTGAGTTGCATTATTTAACTTTAAAACCTGCTGCTTTTAATCCTGCTGCCAGCCCCGTATTTAAATTCGAGCTTGCATGAGAGCTGTTGGTCTTATTTGATTTAGGTGTTGCTGGTTTAGCTGTGGTGCGCTGGTCAACAGCGGCTGTTTTTGCAGGCACTGCCTGGCTCTTCATTGATAATGCAATGCGCCGGCGTGCTTCATCAACGTCAGTGACTCTGACCTGTACGATATCGCCTGTTTTAACCAGTGTGTGCGGATCTTTCACAAATTGATCTGATAGTTGCGAAATATGTACAAGGCCATCTTGGTGCACACCGATATCGACAAAGGCGCCAAAGTTAGTGACATTGGTAATTACGCCTTCAAGCTGCATATCAACATGTAGATCTTTGATGGTTTCTATACCGTCGGCAAACTGCGCTGTCTTGAACTCAGGGCGCGGGTCTCTGCCTGGTTTGTCTAGTTCAGCAATCACATCACGTACGGTGTATTCACCATATTGAGCAGTGACAAATTGTTGCGTTGTGAGTGTTTGGATTAAACCACCATTACCCATCAGTTCAGTTGTTTTACAACGCAATGTAGCAGCCATTTTATCGACTAGAGCATAGGACTCCGGGTGAACAGCGGAGTTATCCAGTGGTTGCTTTCCTTCGCGTATTCTAAGAAAAGCAGCGCATTGCTCAAAAGCTTTTGCGCCTAGTCGTGGTACTTTTAGTAATTGCTTGCGATCAGTGAAGCGACCCTGTTTATCGCGGTAATCAATAATGTTTTGGGCAGTGGTGCGGTTTAGCCCTGCTACCTGTGAAAGCAGTTCGCAAGAGGCGGTATTTAGGTCGACGCCCACATGGTTTACGCCGTCTTCGACCACGTTTTCTAATGACCCTGCGAGTGATTTCTGGTCTACATCATGTTGGTATTGGCCAACGCCAATGGCTTTTGGTTCAATTTTTACAAGCTCTGCCAGTGGGTCTTGTAAGCGGCTAGAAATAGACACGGCGCCGCGAATGGTGACATCCAAGTCGGGGAACTCGCGGCTGGCAAGTTCTGATGCTGAATACACAGAAGCGCCTGCTTCGCTGACCATAACGGCGGTAAAGTTTAATTCTGGGTGGCGTTTGCCAAGATCTTTTGCGAGTTGCTCGGTCTCTCGTGATGCCGTGCCATTGCCAATACTAATAAGTGATACTTGGTATTTGGCAGCAAGCTTTGCAAGCGTATTTAGTGCTTCATCCCAGCGCTTGTGGGGAGCATGTGGATACAGAGTGCAATGATCGAGTAATTTTCCGGTGGCATCAACTACAGCAACCTTGGTGCCGGTTCTTAGCCCAGGATCGAGCCCTATGGTTACTTTAGGGCCAGCAGGGGCTGCGAGTAGTAAGTCTTTCAGGTTGCGAGCAAAAACATTGATTGCTTCCGTCTCGGCTTCTTCTCGTAAGCGCTTAAGAAGATCGGTCTCAATCTGTTTGTGTAGCTTTTGAGTCCAAGTGTGCTCAACGCAGTTTTGTAACCAGCGCTCGCGTGTGCCGTTGCCTGATGGTGTGCCCACATACTGTTTAATGATATTGATGGGTTCTTGCTGCATGCTTGATTCAGCCTGCACTGTGATTTTAAGTTCACCCTCTTTATTACCGCGAAACATTGCTAGTGCACGATGCGAAGGCATCTTTCGAATAGGTTCTTTATGGTCGTAATAGTCACGGAACTTGCTGTCATCCGATGCTTTGCCGCGTGCCACGCTAACGGTCGTAATGCCGTTGCTCCATAACCAGCTGCGAAGTCGGTTGAGGAGGTCGGCTTGTTCCGAAAATTGCTCCATCAATATTTGCTGTGCACCCGCTAACGCGCTTTCCTGATCAAGAATCTGCTGTTCAGAATTAATATATTGGCTTGCCGCCTGCATTGGATCACAGGGCGTTTTCAATAATTGCATGGCGAGGGGTTCAAGCCCTGCTTCACGCGCCACTTGGGCTTTGGTTCGGCGCTTAGGGCGGTAAGGTAGGTACAAGTCTTCTAGGCGCACTTTTGTGTCAGCAGAAGTTATCGCTATTTTTAGCTCAGCGGTTAATTTTCCCTGTTCTTCAATACTGCTAAGAATCGCCTGTTTACGGCTTTCTAAAATTCTTAAGTAATCCACTCTTAATGCTAGCTGGCGTAGTTGAATATCATCTAAAGCTCCGGTGACCTCTTTACGATAGCGCGCAATGAACGGCACCGTAGCGCCTTCGTCCAGTAAGGTGATAGTGGCAGCCACCTGTTGTGTACGAACGCCTAGTTCCTGAGCGATTTGAGCAGCGAGAGTCATAAAGTTATCCGGTTGATTAAATGAATTATTTAATAGGCTTAAAAATATTTTTTAAGGTTAGCAGGTCACGCCAGCAGGTGTGAAAGTACTCTGAAAGAAGGGAGGATGACACTTCCCTTCTTTAGATGGCAAATAAAGATGAGTTAAGGAACTTGCAAAACCTGCATCGAGTTTGTGCCGCCGTGCTCTCCAAGCGTAGCACCTCGGGTGAGAATGATAAGGTCGCCACTGGTCAGTAATTCTTTAGCTTTAAGGCCTGCTAGAATTTCATCGTTGAGGCTTTTTTCTGGTACGCCCGTTGCGTCAAAGTGCATTGCTTCTACACCGCGATAAAGCGCCATACGGCGCATAGTGCGGTCATGACGCGTCAATGCATAGATCGGCAAACCTGAACGGATACGAGACATCCAGCGTGGCGTAGAACCTGATTCGGTTAAGCAGATAATAGCTTTTATGCCTACCAAGTGATTGGCGGTGTACATTGCAGAGCGTGCAATGGTTTCGTCAATACGATTGCCTTGTTGAGAGATGCTTGTCACCGTAGGACGTGCTGACTGATGTCGTTCCGCTCCTTGGCAAATTTCTGTCATGGATTTAACAACAGCAACCGGGAAGTCTCCCGCAGCGGTTTCTGCTGATAACATCACAGCGTCTGTACCATCAAGTATCGCGTTAGCAACATCAAAAACCTCAGCACGTGTTGGCATTGGGCTTTTGATCATGGTTTCCATCATTTGAGTCGCAGTAATAACTGTGCGACTTAACTCGCGAGCGCGATTGATAATATGTTTTTGAACACCGATCAATTGAGCATCGCCAATTTCTACGCCAAGATCACCACGTGCCACCATAACGCTGTCACTGGCGAGGATAAGTGCATCAAGAATGTCATCATCGGCAACGGTTTCAGCACGCTCAATCTTAGCAATAATTTCTGCACGACAACCCGCCGCTAGCAGTAGTGTGCGTGCCTCTTCAATATCGGCGGCAGAACGCGGAAAAGATACGGCCACATAATCCATGTCCAACTCAGCGGCTACTAAGATATCTCGTTTATCTTTCTCTGTTAGGGCTGGGGCAGATAAACCGCCGCCTTGCTTATTAATGCCTTTGTTATTTGATAATGGACCGTTGAGCAGTACCTCTGTTTCTACTCTAGAGCCGCTAACATTCAGTACCTTTAACTGCATGCGGCCATCATCTAGCAATAATATATCACCCGGACCGCAATCATTAGGTAGCTCTTTATAATCTAAGCCGACCTGATGCTGGTCACCTACAGTGCTTGGCAGTTCGCCATCGAGTGTGAATAGGTCGCCCGTTTTTAGCTCGATACGATCTGTTTTGAATTTGGCAATGCGGATTTTAGGCCCTTGTAAATCACCTAAGACAGCAACAACTTTACCGATACGACGTGAAGTGTCTCGGACCTCTTGGGCCCGGCGGCGGTGGTCATTAGCCGTGCCGTGAGAAAAGTTCAAACGTACTACATTCACACCAGAGCGAATTAATTCCTCTAAGACGCCGGGTTGATCCGTAGAAGGCCCCAAAGTAGCTACAATTTTAGTACGTTTTAGCATAATAACTCTCTGTCATTGGTACGGGTAAAGTGAGGAAGGTGGCATTGTATATTGGTTAGTGCAAATGCCGTGACCTCTTCCTTTCGTGTGAAAAACAAATGTTTCCTATAGAATCATAGCAGTAGATAATTTCCACTTCACATTAAGATATTTTAGTTTGCCATTAAATTATTAGAAGGAGTGCGATTCTGGCAAGATATTTTTCAACTTATCGCCCTTGGGTAGCTGTAGCACTGACATGCGTATTTATTTTATTACTCATACAAGTCGCTAGCCTTAGTCGCCAGCAAGCATTGAACAGCCTGCAGCAGAAAACACTGGCGGATATGAACCGTTACATGTTGAATTTGCAGCAGACACTCGACCGTTATAAAGACCTGCCTCGTCTGCTCTCTACGCATTCCGAACTTATTAATACCCTGTTGTATGACCCCAGTAATGATGCTCAGATGCGTGCGAATTTATATCTTGAGCAGGTGAATGATGTGATTGGCGCATCAGATACCTATTTGATGAATGCCAAAGGCTTTACGGTGTCGGCCAGTAACTGGAGTAATGAAGCATCATTTGTCGGTAGAGATTTCAGTTTTCGTCCTTACTTTCAAGATGCCATGCAAGGGCGTGCCGGACGTTATTTTGCGTTGGGAACGACATCAAAAAAACGCGGATATTTCTTTTCTTATCCAGTTGAGCATCGCGGCAGGATCCTTGGTGCTGTCATTGTTAAGATCGATTTGAATGAGATAGAAACTGATTGGAATGATGTGTCCACTGATTTAGTCGTTAGCGATGATGACGGTGTTATCTTTATATCGACACGAAAAGACTGGAAGTTCCATACACTCACACCATTATCGACAACCGATGCGCAACGTATCTATCAAAGTTTACGTTACGGTGATTATCCGCTGACCTCGTTGGACATTATCAAGCGTAGCCAACGCGATGACGGAAGCCAGTTGATTACCCTGATAGATGGCGGGAATGTTAGTAATGCAGCATTAGACGGCATAAAAACAGGTGATTATTTACTGCAAAGCACCGTGGTTGATGGCGCCGGTTTTACCGTATCGATATTGGCAAATATGAAGCCAGTACAGCGCCAGGTTTTAAATGCCATTATGTTGGCTGCATTTGTCTATCTTGCGTTGGTGTTGTTAGTGATGGTGGTTATTGCTCGACGGCGCATAGTGAAAGAGCGTGCTCGCTTTAAACAAAGAGAGCTGCAGACATTAGAAAAAAATGAATCTCGTATCCGCGATATTATTGATAATACCCAAGCTGGGTTAATAACACTGGATAGTGCAGGGCGAGTGGATTCGTTTAACCGTACTGCCGAAAAACTTTTTGGTTATAACGAAGAGCGCGTAAAGCATCAGTATTTTAGCTTATTTCTATCTCAAGAAGACCGTCCCGTGTGTTGGCAGCATATTACTCAAGCCGCAGTGGCAGAAGTGCCAGATCTGATGATAGAAGCTTCAGGTAAACGGCAAAGCGGTACGTATTTTCCGATAGAAATTACGATAGGGAAGATGCAACGTGGTGACGTGTTACGCTTTATTGTGACAATTCATGACATTACCCAGCGTAAAGAATATGAATTAGCGCTGCAAAACTCTCAGACTGAGCTTGAATCGAGAGTGCATGAGCGTACGTCTGATTTAACCTATGCAAATGCCAAACTCAGAGAAGAGATGGACCTGCATAAAAATACCCAAAATGAGCTAATTCAAACGGCTAAATTGGCGGTGTTAGGCCAAATGTCTGCCGGTATCAATCATGAGCTTAACCAACCTCTGACGGCTATTCGTGCCTATGCAGATAATGCTCGTCAATTTTTGAAGTTGGACCGTTTAGAGCCGGTAGGCACTAACTTGGCAGAAATTAGCCAGCTAACGGAGCGTATGGCTAAAATTATTCACCCGCTGAAAGAGTTTGCACGTAAAACCAGTGGACATGCTGAAACTGTCTGTATGAAGTCGGTTAAAGACGGTGCTATGTCGATTATGTATGGCCGTTTGGGGCGCGAACAAGTATCCATCAGCTGGCCTAGCGACCTAGAATCATGCTTTGTACTGGGTGATATTGTACGTATTGAGCAAGTAATGGTTAATTTGATCGCTAATGCGATACAAGCGATGGAGTCACTCGAGGATAAACGAATTGATATCACGCTAGAGCAGCATAATAACGAGCAGATTTTGCTGATACGTGATTATGGTCCTGGTATACCTGAAGATGAGCTCGTTAGGGTATTCGAACCGTTTTATACAACAAAAAAAGCGGGCCAAGGGCTCGGTCTTGGACTGTCTATTTCATATCGTATTATTGATAGCTTGGGAGGTGGCTTAAGTGTCTCTAACCACCCTCAAGGGGGCGCTGTATTTAAGCTCTCTTTGCCTACAGACCCTCATCGGGGTATTGATCAGCAATTGACATCTATTTAGCGAGAAGCGCATGCAGGTTATGGAAGTAAATCAAAACAATACAGTACTGCTTGTTGATGATGAAAAGCATATCAGGATTTCAGCTGGGCAGACGTTAGAGTTGGCCGGTTATGCTGTGGTTGCACTAGAAAGCGCTGAAAAAGCGCTCGATCAGATTACAGATGAGTGGTGTGGCGTCTTAGTTACCGATATTAATATGCCAGGAATTGATGGTCTGGAGTTAATGCAAAGGGCGCATGTTATTGACCCTGATCTCCCTGTGATTTTGATTACCGGTCATGGCGATATTTCTATGGCTGTTAGTGCGATGCGAAATGGTGCATATGACTTTATAGAGAAGCCATTCTCTACAGAGCTTTTAGTGGATATCGTACGTAGAGCAATGGAAAAACGTGCGCTGACCATCGAAAACCGCAGATTACGTCAGGAGCTTGAAGCGCAAAGTGCGCCAGGCCCGCGCATTATTGGTAATACGCCATCGGTTAAGCAGTTGCGCCGTTTAGTACATACCGTAGCCGATACTCCCGCCGATATTTTGGTGCTGGCTGAAACCGGCACCGGTAAAGATTTGATGGCTCGTTATATTCATGAGCACAGTAATCGCAGAGATAAGAACTTTGTAGCGATCAATTGCGGTGCCGTACCTGAAAGCCTGATTGAGAGTGAGCTATTTGGACATGAGAAGGGCGCATTTACTGATGCTAAATCCAAGCGCATTGGTAAGTTTGAGCATGCTAACGGCGGAACTGTCTTTTTAGATGAAATTGAAAGTATGCCGTTTGCCTTACAGGTGAAGCTGCTTAGGGTGTTGGAAGAACGTACCATTGAACGCTTGGGTTCAAACGAATTGATTCAGCTCGATATCCGAGTGATTGCTGCGAGTAAAGTCGATTTAAAAGAACAGGCCGAGCGAGGTGCGTTTCGTGAAGATTTGTACTATCGCTTGAATGTTGTACGTGTCGATATTCCGCCATTAAGAGAGCGTTTAGATGACGTACCTATGCTCTTTCAGCACTTCTCGATCTTAGCATCCACTCAGTACGGAAGAGAGGTGTTGCCTCTTAACATGGAGAGAATGCATAGCTTGATGACACATGATTGGCCGGGGAATATTCGTGAACTACGTAACTTGGCTGAGCGCTATGTATTACTGGGAGAAAGTTGCACTTTCGATTTTGATAACCGCCCGATTACCGATAGTAGCGCTTCAGGAAAAATGACACTGCCGGAGCAAGTTGAGCGATTCGAAAGAATCCTGCTACAAACTGAGCTCTCTCTGCATGGCGGATCGATCAAGGATACGCTTAATAGTCTTGGGCTACCGCGAAAAACCCTGTACGACAAAATGCGTAAGTATGGGCTGGATAAAAACGACTATAAGTCATAGAAAAGATCCCCCCATCCTGCACGCAGGAGAGGGGGTTTCAGATGTCACTTTGTAATTTGGTTTATAGCTTAAAGCGGCTAACCAGAGTGCCAAGTTGAGACGCAAGTGAGCCTAGCTCAGAAGAAACCGATGTTAGCTGGGAGGCTCTATTTGCGGTATTGCTTGAGCTCTGGCTAATATCTTGAACGCTGGAATCAACACTGGCAGCCATTTGAGATTGTTCCTTAATGGCGCTGGCTACTTGATGGTTCATATCGTTGATAATACGCACTTCCTCTGCAATGTTTATTAATGCATTGGATGTTTTTTGCACACTTTCAACGCCCGACTCAGCACTGTTCATTGCAACATCCATAACAGATACCGCACCCTCAGCATCTTTCTGCAAACGCGCGATAATGGTATTGATCTCTTCAGTAGCTAGGTGGGTGCGGCTGGCTAAGGTTCTGACTTCGTCAGCCACTACTGCAAATCCACGTCCTTGCTCTCCTGCACGCGCGGCTTCTATAGCAGCGTTGAGGGCAAGCAAGTTAGTTTGACCGGCGATTTTTTGAATGACCTCGAGTACCGTACCGACATTTTGACTTTGGTCGTTGAGTTGCTGGATAACATGAGTTGCTTTGACCATGTTCTCTTTAAGGCTTTCAATTTCTTGTAAAGCCGCTTGTGTGATATCAGCGCCGCTAGTGGTTTCTTGTAGGGCTAGATCAGATGCTGATACGGTGCGTTCTGCGTTATCGGCCACACTTTGTGTAGCGACTTCCATCTGTGCCATTGCAGCAGCAACGGAGCTTGTTTGGATCTGTTGGCTGCTAACCGCTTGCGAGGCCATATTGGCAATTTCATTTATCTGCGTGCTGGATGAACCCAGTTGCACAATCGTATTGCTGACCTGTTTTAAGCTATTGTGAAAATTCTCCAGCATAGAGTTAAATGCTGTAGACATGTTGCCAATTTCATCGTTCGAAGTGACATCAATCCTAAGATTAAGATTGCCCTCTTTTTCGATGCTATGGATAGTGTCGCTCAAGCGATTGATGGGGCTTACCACTAAGCGACGAAGTAAGAGGCTTATAAGAATAATTCCGGCAGCAAATAGTGCCAATTCAACCAGAGCAATGGCTGTGATATTGCTGAAAACGGTTGCATCTAGGTTCTTAAATGAATAAGTGACGCGCACAGCGCCGATAATGTCCCCTTCGGGAACCTGGTGGCAGAGTAGGCAGTTAGTGCCTTTATAGTTACTTAAAGCTTTCATTGGCGTTACAACGACAAGGCGATGACCATTCTCGTCATCAATCTCTTCAATAATATGTTCTCCCTGCATTGCTCTACGGTCAAACTCGTCCTGTATTTGGGAGTCGGTTGTTCCAGGGCCATAAACATTTGATATCGCATCACTACGGATAATTCTTGCTTCAGTCAAATCCTCATTTGTAATGATCTTCTGTTGCAGCGTTGAGCGGTTCCCCATGGCACCGCTGAGCATCAGTATATTGATGCTATCAAAGTAAGAGTCTGCGGTAGCGAGCGTTGTTTTACGGGCTACTTCATTACTGAGCCCAGTCTCACTTTTGAAGATTGCAGTTAGGCTGCCGATAAAAACAATCGTGAAAACGGCCACGAGTGATAAATTGACTTTGGTTTGAATAGACATCCCTTTATTGATGCTCACTTCAGGCTCCTGTTTGAGACTTACTATAACGCTGAATATAAACTTAACAGCGGCGAACTATAGAGGTTCTTTAGCTTTTTGTCGTGAACCCAAATCAAAGAATAGTAAGGATCTTTGAACTCTGCTTGGGTTGCTGCGTTGTAAATGTGTGGGTTTTCGCCACTTATGTGGTTTTAGTATGGGTGGTAATACGCCATTTTCTTTCTCTTTTATTTATTTGTTTTATCTAACCATCTGTTTTTGCTTGGTAAATCGTGATTGGCCCTATCTTTGCTATACCAGTGTAGACGCTGATGGCAGGGTTTTAGTGGCTGTCAGCAAAACGCGAAACAATCAAAATAAATCCAAGAAGTAGGAGATACACCATGCGTTTATTGACCGCCGCGGTAACGACAATCGCTTTGGCACTCGGTGCTCAGGCTGCAGTAGCTGCCCCGATCGAAATTAAATTTTCTCATGTGGTTGCTGAGAACACCCCTAAAGGCCAGATGGCACTTAAATTCAAAGCGCTCGTCGAAGAACGTCTTGCTGGAAAAGTTGAAGTTGATGTGTTCCCAAGCTCGCAGCTTTTCGGTGATAACAAGGTGCTGGAAGCGATGCTTCTAGGTGATGTTCAGTTAGCTGCCCCTTCACTTTCTAAATTGCAGAAATACACTAAGCAGCTGCAAATTTTTGATTTACCTTTCCTGTTTAAGGATATGGAATCTGTTGAACGTTTTCAGCAAGGCCCTGATGGTCAAAAGCTATTAAGCTCTCTTGAGTCGAAAGGCTTGGTTGGTTTGGGTTATTTACATAACGGCATGAAGCAACTGTCTGCAAGTAATCCATTGAAAGTGCCTGCTGATGCTGCAGGTAGAAAGTTCCGCATTATGACGTCTGATGTACTGCAAGCGCAGTTTGAAGCGATCGATGCTGTGCCGTTGAAAAAGCCTTTCTCTGAAGTATTTACCCTGCTGCAAACTCAGGCTATCGATGGTCAGGAAAACACTTGGTCTAATATTTACTCTAAAAAATTCTTTGAAGTACAGCCATTCATCACAGAATCTAACCATGGTGTTCTTGACTATTTAGTGGTGACTTCAGCTGAGTTTTGGATGTCTTTGGACAAAGAGTTACAAGTAGAAGTTAAAAAAGCCTTGGATGATGCTATTGCGTACGGCAATGGTATTGCCGCTGAAAAAGCGAACCAAGATAAGCAAAAAATCATCGACTCTAAACGTTCTGAAGTAGTTAACCTGACTGATGCTGAGCGTCAGCAGTGGGTTACTGCAATGAAGCCTGTATGGGCTCAGTTTGAAGAAGAGATTGGCGCTGACCTGATCAAGGCTGCCCAAGCATCTAACCAGTAAGTTGGTGTTAGCAGGCAAGCTTAATCGCTTGCCTGTTTCCTCAATGGGTATTGTTTAGAAGAGAGCTTCTCCTGCGTGCTTGTCGCTACATAGGTAGAGCTGTCCTGTAAATGTTGTCTCACGATAATAATAAACGGCGAAAGTCGTGTAGATGGTGGATGTGATGGTTAAAAAAGTGGTTTCGCATCTGGAAGAGGGATTTTTATCCTTGCTTCTGGTTTCAATGACCCTACTCGTGTTTGTTGAGGTAGTAGCCCGTTTTGGCTTTAACTCAGGCATTCACTGGGCACAGGAAGCTACGTTGCTAATGGCAGCTTGGTTTGTACTGTTTGGTGCTTCTTATGGTGTAAAAGTGGGTGCTCATATTGGCGTAGATGTCTTCGTCAAGATGTTGCCAACTAACACTCATCGATTCTTTACATTACTGGCAATCGTGCTTTGCCTGATCTACTGCGGCCTATTTGTTTATGGCTCTTGGATTTATTTAAGCAAGATGAAAATGATCGGTATCGAGATGGAAGATATTCCTATTCCTAAATGGATTCCGATGAGCATATTGGTTATTGGCTTTGTTTTATTGATCATTCGTTTCCTACAGCTCGGTTGGAAAGTCGTGATTGGTCAAGCCGATGGTTTCCATTTTGCGGATGAAGCTGAAGAGTCGATGGAGATTGCAAAAGACTTGCAAGACACCGCTCTCGGGGATCCAGAGAATAAAGACTCAAACAAAGATAAGGGAGATAAATCATGACTATTGCGGTTCTTTTTATCACCCTGTTCTTCTGTATGTTTATCGGTATGCCGATCGCTATAGCGCTGGGTCTATCGTCTGTCACCACTATTTTGATGTTCTCGAATGATTCTCTTGCATCGATTGCGCTTAAACTATTTGAAGCAACATCAGAGCATTACACACTGTTAGCGATTCCTTTCTTTGTATTGTCATCGGCGTTTTTATCGACCGGTGGTGTAGCTAAGCGTTTGATTAACTTTGCCGTTGATACTGTAGGTCATATTAAAGGTGGCCTAGCAATGGCTTCTGTTATGGCTTGTATGTTGTTTGCGGCGGTTTCAGGTTCGTCTCCAGCGACGGTAGCGGCAATCGGTACCATTTGTATTGCAGGAATGGTTCGCTCGGGCTATCCACAATCTTTTGCTGCGGGTGTTATTGCCAATGCCGGGACATTAGGCATCTTGATTCCTCCCTCAATTGTCATGCTGGTTTATGCTGCTGCAACGGAAGTATCTGCTTCGCGTATGTTTATGGCAGGGTTTATTCCAGGCTTGATGATGGGTCTTATTTTGATGATCGCCATCTACATAGTTGCGCGTATCAAAGGGCTACCTTCCCAGCCTTTCCCAGGTTTTAAGAAGTTGGCTCGCTCAGGCATTATTGCTCTGGGTGGGATGATGCTGATCATCATTGTATTGGGCTCTATCTACGGTGGTATTGCATCACCGACAGAAGCGGCGGCCGTTGCTGCTGTTTACGGTTATTTGATTGCTGTTGTTGGTTACCGTGACATTGGTCCAATGAAAGGTATTGCGTGGCAGAATGAGGGAGAGGGTGTTGCGTCTGCATCTTTTCGTAATACTGCACAGATGTTGATGGCAATTCCTAAATCTTTTGCAGACCCTGAAGTGCGAAAGGTCATACTGGATGCATCAAAAGTATCTTTGATGTTGTTGTTCATTATTGCTAACGCAATGCTGTTCGCTCATGTGCTGACGACTGAACGTATCCCGCACACCATCGCTGAATCGATCATTGCTTGGGGTTTACCAGCTTGGGGCTTCTTGATTGTAGTAAATATCTTACTACTGATTGCCGGTAACTTTATGGAGCCATCAGCTATTATCCTGATCATGGCGCCGATCCTCTTCCCAATAGCAACGCAGCTAGGAATTGATCCGATTCACCTCGGTATTATCATGGTGGTGAACATGGAAATTGGCATGCTGACACCGCCGGTGGGGCTCAACCTCTTTGTAACGGCAGGTATCACCGGACAGAATATGATCTGGGTTATTAAAGCGTGTCTACCGTGGTTATGTTTGTTATTAGGCTTCTTGATGCTGATAACGTATGTTCCGCAGATTTCACTCTTCTTACCTGAGTACATTGATTCGCTAAACGGCTATTAAATTTGTTGTAACAGTCGTGATGTAATATTTGTATGATTTTACGTGCACTTACCGCCCACTATGGGCGGTTTTTTTTGTTTAGTATCTGGCAGAGTTGGGTACAATGTGCGCCTCTACTGATTAAATAAAAGAGATACGATAGTGCTAGGGTATATTGCTGTTCTGTGGGGAATCACAGGAATCGGCTTGCTACTGGGTAGTGCCATTTATCGATTAAGCGCGATAGGTTGGCAAACCTTTGACTACAGCCTTGAGTGGCATCATTGGTTGGCGTTGGTAGTAAGTATTGTTTTTATGGGCTTTAGTGAAGGTTATCGCGGCTTCCAGCAAGGGTGGTCTCCACGTGTTGCTGCGCGCATTCTTTATCTATCTCAGAATGTATCTCCGCTGAGGCTGTTGTTGGCACCGCTGTTCTGTATGGGCTTTTTTTCCATTGTGCGCAAACGCATGATAGTCACTTATAGTTTGACGTTGGGCATTATTGTGATGGTGTTGCTGGTACATCAGCTAGAGCAGCCGTGGCGCGGCATTGTTGATTTAGGGGTGGTAACAGGCTTGCTATGGGGGCTCACCTCTACGTGCTTATTTACTTTGCGGGCTTTCTTTGGGAAGAGCTTTGAACACTCACCGGAGATGCCTTGACGACCAATGAGCGGGTGCTATCTGCAACGTATAATCCTGCTGATAGCTTTTGTTTGGTCTTTTCTGTTTTCTCTAAATCGCCACAAAATCTTTTAGAATTTCTCTCTGTACGTTTAGCGCGTTACGATGTTGACCAGCTGCGCGAGGCTTTTAAAGAGGGCAGTGTCTATGTTGATGGCCTTGTCGCTTATCCTGATCAAATACTTTCCTGTGGGCAAAAAGTGACGGTTAACTTGAGAGGCCATCAAGAAGCCGATGTGGATTCTCGCTGGCAAATACTGTGGCAAAATGATGAGCTACTGAAAGTGTATAAGCCCGCACTGCTGCCTGTTAGCCGTACTACACGTAACTTATATCAAACGCTGATCTCATTAGTACGTCGTGAAACACCTTTCGTTAATGCGCAATTGCTACATCGATTAGATACAGAGACATCAGGTGTCATCTTGCTGGCTAAAAATAGTGCTGCAGATAAAAAGTGGAAAAAGCATTTAGAGGCACTCATTGTAAGGAAGGTCTACCATGCGTGGGTGACAGGTTGCCCTGAGTGGAATCAGGTGACTTTTGAATGCGAATTGTCTGAAAAAAAAGGCAGCGAAATTCGCAGCCAAATGTATGTAGTTGATCCACAGGAGCGGGAGTGCTATCTAAAACCTAAAGTCAGCAAAACAGCTTTTCAGGTACTACAGCGCCAAACCGACAGGACGCTAATAGAGTGTGAGTTGTTTACAGGCAGAAAGCATCAAATTCGTGCTCAGTTAGCGTACTTGGGTTATCCCATTATTGGTGACAAAATTTATTCACATGATGGCCGTTTTTACTTAAAACGCTTAGAGCAACCTCTCACTGACGACGACTTTTCTCTATTAGGCGCGCAACATCACCTGCTTGAATCAAAGGTTGTCGAACTGAATACTGCGTTGTTATGATTTATTGCTTATAACAGACGTAAAAAACCGCTGGGTTAGAGCGGTTTTCGTTACCGTATGGCAAGTCAAATCAAATAGTTTTAAAGGGTTAACCTAAAAACAATTTGTAAGCTGGGTTGTTGGTTTCTTCCCAGAAGTTATAGCCAATTTCGTTCAAGAACTCTTTTACCTGTGGCCTTTCTGCTTTAGGTACTTGCATGCCAACCAGCACACGGCCATAAGCGGAGCCATGGTTGCGGTAGTGGAACATGGAAATATTCCAACGACCACCTAATGTACTGAGGAACTTCATTAGTGCTCCAGGGCGCTCAGGAAATTCAAATCGATAAACGATCTCATTTGTAACTGACTCCGGAGCATGCCCGCCTACCATGTAACGTACGTGTAGTTTGGCTGCTTCATCATCTGTAAGGTCTACCACCTCTTCGATATGCTCACGAAGCTCTGTTAATAGCTCTTCCTTTCCATCGTTATTCGCTTGAATCTGCACCCCTGCAAATACAACCGCCTGAGTATCGTCGCTGTATCGGTAGTTAAATTCTGTAATATTGCGCTTACCTAGCGCCGTACAGAATTTTTTGAAACTGCCCGGTTTTTCTGGAATCTTAGCGGCAATAATAGCTTCACGCTTCTCGCCTAGTTCAGAGCGTTCTGCGACATGACGTAGACGGTCAAAGTTAATATTGGCACCTGAATCAATGGCAATCAGCGTCTTATCTTTGCACTGTTCACGATTGACATATTTCTTAAGCCCGGCAACACCCAATGCGCCTGCTGGCTCGCAGATTGAGCGTGTGTCGTCATAAATATCTTTAATGGCTGCACAGATTTCGTCGGTCGTAATGGTGATCACTTCATCGACATATTCACGGCAGATCTCAAAGGTGTTTTTACCAATTTGAGCAACAGCGACACCGTCAGCAAAAATGCCTACTTGTGACAAAGTTACGCGTCTAGATGCTTTCATGGCTGCAGCAAGACAGGCAGAGTCTTCTGACTCAACGCCAATAATTTTTGTTTCTGGGCGCAGGTACTTTACATAGGCTGCGATACCGGCAATCAAACCGCCACCACCAACAGGTACAAAAATGGCATCGATAGGGCCAGACTCTTGACGGAGTATCTCCATCGCGACAGTGCCTTGTCCTGCGATTACATCCGGATCATCAAAAGGGTGTACATAAGTCATTCCTTTTTCTGCCACTAGCTTTTGTGCATGTGCTGAGGCTTCATCAAAAGCATCACCATGTAAGATCACCTTGCCACCTAGGCGACGTACGTTGTTCACCTTCAGTTCTGGTGTGGTTTTTGGCATAACAATAGTGGCTTTAACACCTAAGTGTTTGGCTGCCATCGCTAGTCCTTGCGCATGATTTCCTGCTGATGCTGCAATAACGCCACACGCCCGCTCTTTCTCCGACAGCTGTCTCATCTTGTTATAAGCGCCGCGAATTTTAAATGAAAACACCGGTTGCAGGTCTTCCCGTTTCAACAAGACACGGTTGCTGAGGCGTTCAGATAGGCCTCTGGCTTCATCCAGAGGGGTTTCGACAGCGACGTCATAGACGCGCGCTTCGAGAATTTTTTTTATGTATCGGTGAGCCATAATAAGGGTACGATCAATAGAGCGAGTGGCTTGTTTATCAGTCAATCCTGAATGATTTAACAAGAAGAGGCAGAAATCCTACAAGTTGTAGCGCATTTCGTCTATAAGCGAGCGTCAATGCTGCGTATAATTTGTGCAATTAGTCAATAAACGAGATGTGGAATAGCATGACACAAGATGAAATGAAGTTAGCCGTTGCTCAGGCTGCTGTTGAATATATTCGTCCACGCTTAGGACGAGAAACAATTGTTGGCGTAGGTACCGGTTCTACAGCGAACTTTTTCATCGATGAACTGGCTAAAGTAAAGCATATGTTTGACGGTGCTGTTGCCAGCTCTGAAGCAACGGCTGAGCGCTTAAAAAGCCATGGCATTACCGTATTTGATCTAAACGCGATCAATGAGCTAGAAGTTTATGTTGATGGTGCTGATGAATTTGACCCTCGCTTAAATGTCGTCAAAGGTGGCGGTGGAGCATTAACACGAGAAAAAATTGTAGCTGCTGTCGCAAAAGAATTTGTCTGCATTGTTGATTCAAGCAAACAGGCAGATGTGATGGGTGATTTCCCATTACCCGTTGAAGTGATTCCTATGGCACGTTCATACGTGGCTCGTGAATTGGTAAAACTGGATGGCATGCCGGTTTATCGTAGTGGTTTTGTAACAGATAACGGTAACGAAATTCTTGATGTGCATGATCTTGCGATTGTTGACCCTAAAGAGTTAGAAGCGACCCTAAACAATATCGTGGGCGTTGTTACTAATGGCTTGTTTGCTCAGCGCGGAGCTGATGTGATTTTGATGGGGTCGTCTGAAGGTGTGCAGACAATCAAACATACAGAGCTGAAGTTGTAACGAGAGGTTGTAGCGGATATAAACGTTACAACTTTTATTATAAAAATGCCGCTTCGATAAGCGGCATTTTTATATCAGTATTTTAAGCTGATACTTACCTTTGCACGATTTGTATTAGCGCAATGCTAACAGGCATGGTTACCCATACCATCGCGACTAAGTTAATAACAATCCAGCCATAGCTGGTTGTATCACGAAAATTCTCATCATGATGATCCATGAAATTCACCCTAAAAAATTAAAAAGTTGGGATTACACTGTATTTTTTTGTCCGCGGATTCTAGCAGTAACAGCTATTGTTTTATAGTTTTTTGGAATAACCACTTGTTTTGTAATGATATTTTGTTTTGAAAGATCGCATCGTTATTTTATTGATTATATGTTATGTCATTGTTTTTTATTAATAAAATTGTCGGCGTTTGAAACATTCAAGATTAAGCTACTTTAGTCGGGCGAGTTGTATAACCGCATTTATTTAATGGGGTTTCGTTACGCTACAAGTCTTGCTAGTGTTCAGTGAGAACTTCTTATAGGAAAGTAGTTAGGAGATTCGAATAATAGAACGAAAGCTAAGCAGCAATTCAGCCTCTAATCAGGGAGAGTTGTGTAGACTTTTGTATATAATTTTTGGCGCTACTAGTGTGTCGCTTATGTTGAGCGTCTGAGGATAAGTGGCTAGTGGTTTTAAATATAACGGAGCAACGAATGCGAATCATTTTATCAATAATAGTATTAATTTCTTTAGGGTTGTATTCAGTACCCTATTTGATTCGTGATCAGGTCGTTATATGGCTTAAAGACCAGGGCGTTGAAAATGCCTCATTTGAGAAGGTAGATATTCATTGGTTTAGTGGTGCGGTTGAGCTTTTACAACTTAAGGCAGAGTCTGATGGCATGCCGCCTATTAACGTAGGCCATTTAAAAGTGTCTGTTGATTATCCTTCTCTATTGGATAAACATATTTTAATTAATGAAGTGTTGATCTCTGATGTGGCGAGTGGATTGCACCAGCAAGGAGACGACCTTTGGTTGGGACCGATAAATCTCTCTCAATTTGAATCTGGCGATAAGGTAGAAGAACCAGAAGGGCCACCCACTGAGTGGAAGTTCGGTATCGCTAATGTCAATTTAAGGCAGATCAGCTGGTCGTTAGATTTACCGCAGCATCAGCAGCAACTGGTGATTGATAATGCTGGATTGAACGCCTTGTATCAATGGGATGAGAGTGCTTCTACTCAGCTTTCAATAGATGCTTTGTTAAATGGTGCTCGTATTAAATTAAATACTAATGCAGTGCCATTACCTGATAAGAAGACCTCAACTATAAAGCTGGTGCTGGATCAGTTTCCTCTACAGAGTGTTGCAAAAGCATGGGTGCCTCAGTTGCGTGGAGTTTTAACAACTAATCTTGAACTTTCGCTTGATATCACCGGTGGAACAGGACAACTGTCTCACTCCGGCAGCTTTAGCTTAGATGACTTTGCTTGGCAGGATGAGCAGCTCACTATTACCGATAAGCGCTTGGCGTGGAAGGGCAAAGGGTCTGTTGAGTTAGCAGAAGGCGATTTGAAAAATATTGCTTTGGATGGTGCGTTACAAAATGCGGCTATTAAGGTTGAGCAGGGAACAGAGCTAGCACTGTTGATGTCACAATTTAATTGGAAAGGGGGCGTTAATCTATTATTTGCAGATAAGTTATTGCGTAGTATAAAAGGCCCACAAAATTTAACAGTAAAAGATCTAAAACTTCGACAGTCTGATTTGAATGTCAGTGCGACGACGGTGACGCAAAGTGGGCCGTTAAATATACAGTTTGAAAAAGGCTTACCTAAGCAGATTAAGACGCAAGTTGGTCTTAATGTTACCGCTTTAGACCTCAAGAATCCTGAGATCGACTTAGCTGCCGCGCAGTTATCACTAGCGTCTCCCTTAGATATTAACTGGCAAGGTAGTGAAATTGCGGGCATTTCCGCGATTCCAGTAGTTGCGTTACAGCAGTTGAAGCTAATACAAGGTGGTCGCCTGGCGGTTGATTTAGCAGCAGCTGATATGTCCGCTGTTATCAAAGATATGCAAGTTGCGCAGCCGGTTATCGATAACATTCAATTAAAAGGCTCTGCTCTGAATGTGGCTACAATTAAAGACCCATTGCAGTTGTTACAGTTAAAGAGTTTGGGTCTTAATAATGTGTTCTATTCGACGAAGAAAATTAGCTCAGATCAAGTGACCTTGTCTGGTTTGAAAGCAAGCTATAAGCAAGGGCAGAAGCCTCTCAGTAGCATTGGTGAAGTGCGTCTTAAAGGGATACTTCTTACTGACCTTACGCGGTTAGCGATTAATGATATTCGCCTGAAAAATTCAAAAACAACTATCTCTGTTACTAAAAAACAAGCGATAAAAGAGATCGATGCACTGACAAAGGCGCTGGCTACATTAGAAGATAAAAGTGCTGCATCGGCTAAAAAAAGCAGTACGGCTAAAAAAGCATCTAAAGGTAATAGTGCTGCCTTTACTTCTCGTATTGGGAAGTTGCAACTTACAGGTAGTAACCTCGTTTATATAGAAGATCACAGTGTTAAACCTACGTTTAAATCGATTGTTGATATCAAGCAATTAAGTGTTGCCAAGGTGGATACAGGCAAAGGCGGTTTGAGCCCGTTTAATTTAAAAGCGACTATTAATAAACACGCCATATTAACGGCATCCGGCAAGATGAATTTGCTGGGAGGTGCTAAGAATGGTGACTGGAAAATCGACCTTAAAAATGCAGAACTGCCCGTTGTTAGCCCATATGCAGGAAAGTATGTCGGGTACTTCTTACAAAGTGGTCAGATGGACTTTAGCAGTAGCGGCACACTGAAGAAAGGTGTGTTGGCAGGTAAGAATCGTATTAAGTTAAATCGATTGGAAGTGCAGCCCGCTCAAAACGAAGCGACAGGTAACTTTAACAAAACACTGAGTATGCCTTTGGGTACAGCGATCTCTGTTCTTCAGGATAGCGAAGACAATATTAAATTAGACTTGCCGGTTGAGGGCTCTTTAGATGATCCGCAGTTTGGCTATCAGAGTATTATTAATCGCCTAGCAAGCAAAGGATTAAAGAAAGCCGCGTTTGGCTTCCTGACAAAAGCCTTACAACCCTATGGTGCGCTTATCTCCTTGGCAAGTACGGCAATTGATGCAAATAAATCGGGAGCGTTTATTACATTAGCTCCGGTGAATTTCGCTGCAGGAACTAATAATGCGGCTGCAGATGCCGGTGATTATTTGGGTAAAATTAGTGAGATGATGGTTTCTCGAAAAGGCTTACGTTTGAATATTTGTGGTAATGCGGTGAAAGCTGACAGAGCTAACGTGTTGGTGTTACTTGAAAAGGAAAACAAAGCAAAATCTAAGCCTTTACCACCTGCTGAGTTAGAAGTGCTAGTCATGGAACGTCTCCAGGAGCTAGCCTCTGAACGCGGCGAGACGGTAACGACTATCCTCCTAGAAAAGGGCATCCCTAAAGATCGTTTATTTTCCTGCTTCCCAGTTCCAAACTTGAAAGATGACAAGTTGAAACCGGGTGTTGTTCTGGGGCTATAAGTCCTTCGTTAATGTCAGTTCTAAGAGCCGCGTAAAGTACGCTGCTCTTAGAACTACTCCCCACTTTTGAGGAGCTGGTAACTACTAGGCAGTGACAGGGTTTTGCGAGTCAGTAAGCCTGTTAAAGCAAACAGAACGGTTGCTAGTAGAGGTAATGCTAACCACAAAAACGGATGCAGCTGAGGGTCTAGCTGCAGTAAGTTTGTGTAAATTAAGTAGAGTAAAGACTCGCTCATGATACAGGTTAGCAAACCACAACTAAGACCCATTAATAGGTACTCCAGCATATCTAACTGACGCGCTTGATTCGCCGATGCTCCGAGTGTGCGTAGTAGTGCTACTTCAAAGCGGCGCTGTACCAAGTCTTGCTGCAATGTTGTGATAACCAAAATCAATCCACTTAGCAATGTCAGCAATAAAATAAGCGATGCGCTATCACTGAGCTTATTGATAAGGTCCTGTGCTTGCAGTAATAACTGTTCTATATCTATCAAGGTGAGCGTTGGAAATGCTTTTAGTAGCTGTGTCGTCGCATCTTTTTGGCTAGCATCCGTTTTAAAGCTGGTAATGTAAGTCGCCGGAAGTTGATCAATCACACCGGGTGAAAAGATTACATAAAAGTTAGGGCGAAACGATGCCCACTCCACACCTCTTATACTGGTGATTGTTCCGCTGAACAGGTCGCTGCCAACACGAAAGCCAAGCTCATCGCCTAGTACCAGTGACAACTCATCCGCCATGGATTGCTCGATCGAAATAGCATTGTCGGCGCTGCTCCATTCCCCTTGGTTTAAGGTGTTATGTGCAGGAATCTCATTCCCCCACGTTAAATTAAGCTCTCGGTTTAAGGTATTGTGTTGGCGTTGCTCGGCGGTGAATGCTTGTGCTATTGCTTGTCCGTTTAAGGCCTCAATGCGCCCTCTGATAATCGGGTAGAGGGTTGATGGGATTTTTTGATCGCTTAACCATTGTGTAACAGACTCTTTTTCCCAAGGCTGAATGTCGATGACAAATTGATTGGGTGTGTCTGCAGGGAGTTGTCCTTGCCATTCGCTTAGCATGTCTTGGCGGGCAAATAAAAGGACTGTCATCAGTGTAAGGAGAAGCGTCAGTACGCCGCCTTGTAGACGGTGCCAATGGCGTTGCTGCCTGATACGTAAGGTTAATAATGGGAATAGCCGTATGCTGTTTTTTAAGCGTTGGTTAAGTGTATGAATAAGAAATTGAACACACCAACCCGAAATTAGCCCTGCTAACAGTAAGCCCACGGTTAAAAGGAGTGCAAATAAAGCGGACTCCACAAATAGAGCAATTATGCTGAACAGTGCAATGGGAGTGAGTAAGTAGAGTAGTTTATGTGTACTAGGGCGATCATTCCCTTGGCGTATTAATGATAAAACAGACGTTTTCCCTAAAGGCAGTAGAGTGGCAAGCCCGGCAACGATCAATATGGCACCTGCCAGTAACGGGCTACTAATAAACGATAGAATGCTCAGTGATGGCAACGGCTGAGGTAATAAACTTGCCAGCTTCCATAGAACAACATTGTGTAATCCAAAACCCAATAATGCGCCCGGAATAGCAGCGAGTAACCAGCCGCACAGCAGCTGAATACTGAAAAGTTGGAAGAGCTGTATCCGTGATAACCCTAAACTCATGAGTAAAGCGGTGCGGCTGCGTTGATCAGCACTGAAGCGGCGTAAACATAGGTAGATGGAAAAGGAGCCTAGCAATAGAGCGAACAAAGCGCTGAGTTTTAAATATTGGCTGGCGTTATTGGCGGTGTTACCTCTAACCGGCTGGTTTCCTTGGGCCGTGTAGAGCCTCTGCTTTTCATTTAAGTTTTCCCTGAGTAGCTTCTCTGCTTTTTGAATCTGCTCTGGGGTGCCTGCAAACAAACGACGATAGTGAGCTCTGCTACCCGGCGCGAGTACTTTTGTGGCGGCTAGGTCATCGCTACTCATAATGATATGTGGATTAAAGCTACGAAAACCAGAGCCACGGTCAGGGCTGCTAATGAGAGTACGATCGACAATAAAGCTGCTGTAACCAATATTTAATGAGTCGCCAATATTAATATTGAGGCGACTCAAAACGCTGGCTTCTACCCAAACGGTGCCGCTTTTAGGGGCGCTTGTAAGGTGTGGAGGGTCTGTAATGACTTTTCCACGTAAAGGGTAGGGGGCATCAACGGCACGAATGGCGCTGAGTAGCATCGAGTCTTTAGCTTCAACCATGCTGGTAAATTGCGTTACCTTGGTGGTGCTCAAGCCAAAAGGTGCGGTTTTGCTGTTCCAGCCAGGAGGCAATTGGCGATGGCTGCTCATCACCATATCTGCTCCGAGTATCTCTGCGCTTCGGGTGGTCAGACTTTTTTCTAAGCGGTCGCCGGTTAAGCTCAGCAAGGTAATTAAACTAGTCATTAAAAAGATAGAGAGCAGTAGCGCTCTGCCATCGGGACGTCGCCACTGTGCTTTTAGCTGTCGTAAGGCTAGTTTGGTTATCATCCTGCTAGCCCTTCGCTTGCTTCTACACTTAAGCCTTTATTGATCGCTTTGTTTGCTCCTTCAGGGCGTGTTTCTGGGAGCCCTTCAATCAACATTCCCTGCTCAAGCCTAAACTGGCGATTGCAGCGCGATGCTAATGCCGCATCATGAGTAATCAGTATCAAGGTAGTTGCTTGCTGCGCATTAATATCGAATAGTTGGGTGATAATATTTTCACCTGTCTCTGCATCTAAATTTCCGGTAGGCTCATCAGCAAATAAAATGGAAGGGGCTGTTACAAAGGCCCGCGCGATGGCAACGCGCTGTTGTTCACCACCAGAAAGTTGAGCAGGGTAATGATCTTGCCTGTCTGATAATCCTACTTTGTCTAATAAGCGTGCGGCTTGTTGTGCGGCCTGTTTGTCTCCACGAATATCTAATGGTAACTGCACATTCTCAAGTGCGGTTAGTTCTGGCAGCAGGTGAAACGCTTGAAAAATAAAGCTGAGGTTTGTGCTTCTCCAGGCAGAGCGTGCAGCATCGGATAGCTGACTAAGATCTGTTTCCATTAACTTCACAGTACCCGATGTGGGTTCGTCTAATCCTGCCAATAGACTGAGCAGTGTTGACTTACCTGCACCGGATTGGCCAATAATCGCCACACTCTCACCTTGTTGAATGTTGAGTGACAAATCCTTGAATAAATGGATGGCACCTGCTTGAGTTGAGAAGGTTTTTGCGAGATGGTGTGTTTCAATAGCAAAAGAGGTTTTATCAAGCATGACTTTCATCCGTTGTTTATTACTACTATCCGTTATTGTTAGTAGCAGTGTATCCGCCAGAACTCTATTAGTACTGGGCGATAGTTTATCTGCCGCTTATGGTATTCGTCCTGAGCAGGGCTGGGTAGCGCTGCTTGAAACCCGGCTCCAGCAAGGATATGCCGATATCAATGTGGTAAACGCCAGTATTAGTGGTGAAACCACGCAAGGAGGCATAACACGTCTACCTGCCTTGATAGAGAGACATCAGCCTGACTGGATAGTTCTCGAATTAGCAGCAAATGATGGGTTACGAGGGATGCCTTTGGCACTTATACAGCGAAATATCACACAGTTAATTGAGCTGAGCGAACAAGCTAGCGCTAAACCTTTGCTAGTGGGTATACGTTTGCCACCTAATTATGGCGTTTCTTATACGGAGCGTTTTTATTCACTTTTTGAAACGTTGGCAGATGAGCATGAAGTGAGCCGAGTTCCATTTTTGCTGGAAGGTGTCGCGTTGCAACAAAGTCTGATGCAGGCAGATGGTTTACATCCAAATGCCGAAGCGCAAACAGTGTTGTTAGATAATGTATGGCCTTACCTACAGCCTTTGTTAAGTGACTAGCGTCGCGCCAATTGTTAGGATTAATTCTTATTAGAACAAAGCACTAGTGATAGATATTTAAATTTATGCGAATTTAGGTTTCTTCATTTACATTGATACAGGTGAATAATGGATTGGTATCTACAGGTAATAAAAAAATACACGGTGTTTTCTGGCAGAGCCTCACGTGAAGAATTTTGGTATTTCATGCTGATTAATATTCTAATCAGCATAGCGGTAGGTTTTGTTGATGGTTTTATGGGTTGGGGATACGCTTCCGGTGCAGGTTTTCTCGGCGGATTATATTCGCTGTTTATCTTTTTACCGAGTTTGGCCGTGAGCGTACGTCGTTTGCATGATATTGGGCGTTGCGGCTGGTGGGTGCTAATTATGCTGGTGCCGCTACTGGGTTGGGTTGTTTTATTAGTAATGATGGCTTTTCCAAGCAAGCCTGATAACGAATATGGGCCACAGAATAATCATGATGAAACAGCCTTTTAATAAATTGCTGGCGGTTTTTACTATTGCTGCTTTAGCGCAGGGCTGTAGCTCGATGAACCAGTCTGAGTGTATTCATGCTGACTGGCAGTTGATAGGGCAGGCAGATGCGTCCAAGGGGGTTCATTCTTCTATTTTGGATGAGTACCGCCATGATTGTGCTGAGTACGCTGTGGTTCCTGCACGTGAAGCTTACCATTTTGGATATCAGGAAGGGCTGAAGCAGTTTTGCACTCGTTCTAGTGGCTTTTTTCAGGGGAAAAAAGGCAGTAAGTATCAGGGCATTTGCCCAGCGGCATTGGAAGAACAGTTCCTGCAAGGATATAACCCAGGCTATGAGTTGTTCATGATCAGCGATGCGGTGACGACATTGCGAGCCACCTTGAGCGATGCTGAGCGTGATATTCGTAAACTCAGGAAGCGTATTGGTAAAAAAGAGCAGTTGTTGATTAGTGATAAAAGTACGCCAGCAGACCGCAAGCGCCTTTTAGGTGAGATTAAAGCTCATCACAGGGAAATATTCTGGCTACAGCAAGATGCCGAAGATTCGCGTTTTGAGTTGCTGCGCAGACAGTCAGAATATGACCGAAAAGTGCGTTTACATACGTATTAAATTATTACTTTTACTCCACGCAATAAACAGGAAAAACAGACATGAAGTTGGCATCATTTTTAATAGAGGGGCGCCCCTGCTTTGGCTTGATTAAAGGCGATTGCGTTTATAACTTGTCTGCTGAATACCCTGATGTTCCTGATCTGAAAAGCTTATTAGCAAATTTTCCAGATACTGCAGTGATAAAAGCCAACTTAGAAAGCACTCCCTGTTACTCATTAGATGAAGTTCAACTGCTACCCGTTATCCCCAACCCAGAGAAAATCATTTGTGTAGGGCTTAACTACGAAAGCCATCGGTTGGAAACAGGCATGCCTGAAATGAAGCACCCCGTGCTCTTTACACGGTTTGCATCAACGCAGATCGCTCATGGTGCACCGATAGTACGACCGAATATCTCCGAAAAGCTCGATTTTGAGGGCGAGCTAGCCGTGATTATAGGGCGCGCTGGCCGACATATAACGCGTGAAAGCGCCTTCCAGCATGTTGCTGGCTATGCTTGCTACAACGATGCCAGTATTCGTGACTGGCAAATGCATACCGGACAGTTTACTCCAGGGAAAAACTTCGATAATACCGGCGCTTTTGGTCCGTGGATGGTAACCCCGGATGAAATCGATGACTTGGAATCTCAAACACTAACAACGCGCTTAAATGGTGAGCAGGTTCAGCATGCGCCGTTCTCCGATCTGATTTTTAATATTCCTGCATTGATCGAATATATTTCAACTTTTTGTACGCTGGTGGCTGGAGATGTCATCGTTACTGGTACGCCAGGCGGTGTGGGCGTCAAACGTAAACCTCGTCTCTATATGAAGCCAGGTGATGTGATTGAAGTTGAGATTAGTGGGATTGGCGTGTTGAGAAACCCTATCGTTCAAGAATCATTGGTTGGTTTATAGGCTTGGATTAATGTGAGTGATATTTATATGGATAGCGCTTATTTGAGTAGGGTGATAAATGTCTGGTGAAAAAAATCTAGAAAAACTCATAGCGTCTATGGCTCCTAACCTGTCTGATATCGAGTACGTTTTTGGTTTAGTGGCGACAGCTAATTACGAACAAATAGCACTATTAGAGCCCAAAGGCACTTTCCATGAAAAAGAAGGTGTTACTGTTATTTTAGAAAAACAAAAGGCAGATGAGAGCAATATTGCCTATTCGGGTGTGTTCAAATGTATTACCTTAAATGTTCACTCAAGCCTTGATGCTGTTGGCTTAACGGCGGCGGTTGCTACTAAATTAACCAAATCCAACATTAGTGCTAATGTCATCGCTGCTTATTATCATGATCATATCTTTATCAAGTCTCATGACGCGGGTAAGGCGTTATCAGCGCTTAATGAATTGGTCAAAAAGGGTTTTTAGGGCGCCAGTAAGTCTGCGGGGCTCTCGTTAAGCACTCTGCATTGCTGCTGATAGTTGTTCTTCAATTGCAGCTAAGCACTCAGTTACACTTAAGGGTACTTTACTGCGGTAAGGGTGTAATGCGTACACTGAATTCTCTGGGAGCTGAAAGCTTGGGAAAACTTCATCAACAGATGCCTTTGTTTTTTTGAGTAAAAAATCAGGTATTAACCCGATCCCCGCGCCTTCGCTAATGAGTGCTAAACAAGAATTAAATGAATCCCCGGTACAGCGAGCTTGCGTAGAAAACGTAAAGGGTGTGCCTGCTTCTTTGTGTGTGAAAGCATGGCATATCTGCTTACCTTGCCAAGTGTTTGCAATGTATGTGGATTGTTGATCAATCCCTCTTGCTATTAAATCAGGAGCGGCACATAAAACATCTCGAAAATGACCTATGCGTCTTTGCTTTATTGAGCTGATAGCAGAGGGACCAACTCGAATTGCCAAATCAATATTGTCAGCGGGTAAGTCTAAATGCTGATCGCTACTAATGAGTTCTGGCTCCAATAAAGGGTGTTTTTTGATGATGTTGCTGATAGCCGGCGCGATGAGCGTGCTCATGAGAGCGTCGGGTGCGGTGATTCTAATGGAGCCTTGCGGCGTTTCTAATGTGTCCTTAGCTTGCTGCCAAGCTATTTCTGCTATGTCGTTTAGTGCTTTGCACTGTTGGTAAAAACCTTTCCCTGCACTGGTCAGGGTTTGCTTTCGGGTGGTGCGCTTTAAAAGTGAAATGCCTAGTTCATCCTCAAGTGTTTTAAGGTGCTGGCTGACTACTGATTTAGAAAGCTGCAGAGAATCTGCGGCAGCGGTAATTGAGCCTTCTTCCACAATACGTGCAAAGACAGACATATAGCGTAACTGATTCATTTGGATTGTCCGTATTTATAGAACAGTTAATCTTTATCTATCTGTTTTTCTGTGTCAATCATTCGCATAACCTTGCTTTATTGTCTTACTAATGGGGGAAGTTAACATGTCAGTTAAAAGTGTCTTAGAAGTTTGTGAAGAAGGTATTCTGGTTTGGAAGCAGGCATTTAATAAGCAAGATGCTGCAGGCTGTGCTGCGCAATATACGCTAGATGCTGTAATGGATGCTCGCCCATTTGGTACATTTACGGGGCGTGATGAAATTCAGGCTTTTTGGCAAAATATTATGGATCAGGGCTTTTCCGATGTTGAATATTTTGATGTTAAATGGGAGCCCGCAGAGAGTGAGGGTTATATACTGAGCTCTAGCTGGACAATGAATAAGGCCTTTGGCGTGGTTCATCGTGAGCACTGGATTATTGATATCGATGGTAAAGCACGATTGAGCAGTGATGATTTTGAAGTGCAGGGCGAGCGTTAATTGTCGAGACTAATAAAAAAGGCCATTGAATTCACACTCAATGGCCTTTTTTGCATCTGTTTAGTAGATGCTTTTTAGCTAAAACTTATGCGCCAAAGTTCTGGTTAGCGAAGTCCCAGTTTACAAGAGACCAGTAACCTTTCAGGTAGTCAGGACGCACGTTACGGTAATCGATGTAGTAAGCGTGTTCCCATAGGTCACAAGTCAAGATAGCGCGCTGACGGTTAGTCATTGGCGTGCCAGCATTGCTAGTGTTGATGATTTCTAGAGAGAAGTCATCGTTTTTAACTAACCAAGTCCAGCTAGAACCGAAGTTGTTAACGGCTTTATCGTTGAACTCTTCCTGGAATGCAGCGAAAGAACCCCATTTAGCGATAATTGCATCAGCAACTGGGCCAGTAGGCTCGCCACCACCGTTTGGAGACAGGCTGTTCCAGTAGAACGTGTGGTTCCAGATTTGAGCAGCGTTATTGAAAACACCGCCAGCTGGAGCTGAAAGGATAATCTCTTCAAGAGTTTTTCCTTCAAATTCAGTACCAGGAACCAAACCATTTAGTTTAGTTACGTATGTGTTGTGGTGCTTGCCGTGGTGGAAATCAAGCGTTTCAGCAGAGATGTGTGGTTCTAGTGCATCTTTTGCAAACGGCAGTGCAGGTAGTTCAAAGCTCATGTGTTTTCACCTTCTTGTCGACACGTTCAGCATATCGTTGTAGTTATGGATAAGCAGTTATGGACATCCCTTTCAGACAAAGATTAGATGATCCACGACATATTTGTGAGTAGATGATATCACCCTTGCTTTGTCTTTTCATGACACAATTTGTGTGTGATTAGATCTAGTTGCGACTAAAGTTTGCTGCAAATTAACAGGGCTCCCTCTAGAATAACCAACCTTCAGGTAAGCTGAAGCCCATCCACTAAAACAAGAATAGATAATTCATCATGGCTAAAGTACTTCTTTGGATCTCTGCAGTAATGCTGGGGGTCTTCGTAATTAAAACTCAGTATTTAACTTCAAAAACGTACGAGCCTTTTATTGCTGGGTGTGTGGCCTCTAAAAGTGCAACGCAAGAGCAGTGTGAATGTTTGTCTGACTATGTACATAAACGTTATAGCGATTTAGAAGTGCAGGCGATTATGGATAACCGTCTGGGTGATGAGCTTTCAAGAACTAAGGTAGAGCAAGATATCCAACAGGGCTCGCAAGTGTGTGCGAACCCTTAAGCGTTAATATTTCACCGCGCTACTTGCTTTCAACCGAGAGGAAGTGGCGAGTCATATACAGGGCTGCAATTGCTCGCCCTTCTGTGAACTCGGGTAGGGCAATGAGTTCTTCTATATTAGATAGGGGCCAATGAACGACTTCCATCGGCTCTGGTTCATCACCTTCAAGCTTACATGGATAGAGATCTCTAGCAATAATCGCTGAAATACGATGCCCCATATAATTGGGTGCCGACGTCATCTCTTTCAAAAAATCGAGTTTGTTAGCACCAAAACCTGCTTCTTCTTTAAGTTCTCGGTCGGCGGCAATTTCTGCTGTCTCGCCAGGATCGATCAATCCTTTGGGTAGCGTCAGCGTATAATCTTCAATGCCGCCTGCATACTCTCGAATCAAAATGACATGATCTTCTGCATCAACGGCAATGATCATTACAGCGCCGTTACCACGTGATGCTAAGCGCTCATACGTTCGTTCTACGCCATTACTAAAGCGTAACTCTAACTCTTCTACCTGAAATAGACGGCTGCGGGCGGTAGGTGTGACCTTCAAAATCTCGGGTTTCACGGGCATACTGATATCCATTCTGATGGATTGATATAAGAGGCATTGATGTGATTGTACCTGCTACGCTTGATTGGTCCAGTATTGATACTGTTTTGTTAGATATGGACGGCACTCTGCTGGATTTACACTTTGACTCTTTCTTTTGGTTAGAGCATCTGCCGGTACGCTACGCTGATATTCATAGAATGGATGCGAAGGACGCGCGGGAGTGGCTACACGAGCGCATTATGAAGGAGTATGGGACGCTGAACTGGTATTGCTTGGATTACTGGTCGCAAGAGTTGGATGTTGATATCGTTGCGCTAAAAACAGAAGTGGCGGATCGCATCGCTTTTAGACCGCATGTGCAAGACTTTCTACATCAAGTGAAAGCTGCGGGTATGCGCTCAGTGATAGTGACTAATGCTCATCGAGGCAGTTTGTCATTAAAACTAGAGAAGACTGATTTGGCAGAGCGTGTTGACTCAATTGTTTGCTCTCATGATTTTGGCTTGCCTAAAGAAGACCTGACTTTTTGGACAAAACTTCAGGAAGTTGAACCTTTTGATCCCCAGCGGACTCTGTTAATAGATGATAGCTTGTCTGTTTTAGCATCAGCTAAAGAGTATGGCATTCGCTATTTATTGGCTATTTCACAACCCGACAGCCAAAGCCCGGTACGTGATATCAATGAGTTTGGCGCTGTAAAACACCTTAATGAACTTAAGCCTGGAGGAGCAAAAGATGTCTGAACAGGTAAAGATCCGTCTGGATAAGTGGCTATGGGCGGCACGCTTTTATAAAACCCGAGCGATTGCAAAGCAGATGGTTGATGGTGGCAAAGTGCATTATGAAGGGCAGCGAGCTAAGTGCAGTAAAGTAGTTGAATTAGGCGCTTCGCTGCAAATTCGCCAAGGCTTTGACCAGCGTGTAGTTATTGTAAAAGCTTTATCTGAGCAGCGTCGTGGTGCTGCAGATGCACAGTTATTATATGAAGAAACAGCAGATAGTCTTGAGCGCCGAGAAAAAGAAGCACTGCAAAGAAAAGCCTTAAAAGGCGCTGATCTAAGCCCAGGGCATAAGCCGGATAAACGTAGCCGCCGTCAGTTGTTAGGTGTGAAAGAGATGCAAAGAGGGTAATTGCTAGGGTTTGCAGCAAAAACTTTGTGGTAAAATGGGCAACAAATAATCTTTTGTAAAAGTGAGAAATTGGCGATATGAGTAACCCTGATCAAATTCAGCGTATTTTATTTGATGATCTCGATATCCGGGGTGTGCTGGTAGGTTTGGACAAAACCTATCAGGATATGCTCGCGCTACATGACTATCCAACAGCGATCCGCAATGCGTTAGGAGAAATGCTAGCCGCGGTAGCACTACTAAGCACCACATTAAAGTTTGATGGACGGCTCTTGTTGCAAGCTCAAGGTTCAGGAGCTGTCAGCGCGTTGATGGCTGAAGTGAATAATAAACGTGAGTGTCGAGGCATTGCTCGGCATGAAGGCGATATTGATGAGAATGCTAGCATTATTGAGCTGATCGGTGATGGCCATCTTGTGATTACTATTGAGCCAGAAGTTGGGCAGCGTTATCAGGGGATCGTTCCTCTAGAAAAAGAAACGTTGGCCGCCTGCTTAGCTGATTACTTTGAGCGCTCTGAGCAACTACCCACCCAAATTCATTTGGCTGCTGATGAACATCGTGCTTCTGGTTTCTTGTTACAGGTCATGCCTGCAGCGGGCACTGCTGAAAACGATTGGGAGCATATTGAACAGATTGGCGCGACGCTAAAATCAGAAGAATTGTTGGAATTAGATAACGATGCATTACTCTTTCGTCTATTCCATCAAGAGGAGTGTCGCTTATATGATCCGGATTCAGTTGAGTTCAAGTGTGATTGCTCGCGAGAGCGAAGTGCCAATAGTTTGCAATTCTTGACACAAGACGAGTTGCTTGAAATTATTGAAAAACAAGGTCTTATCGATGTTGCCTGTCAATTTTGCAACGAGCATTACACCTTTGATGAAACAGATATCAGGGCGATGTTTTCAGATTCGGCGCATGTGCCTAAATCTGATCAACTGCATTGATGGTGAGGTGATGGCTGCCAAGCCGCGGATCTGCGGTTTTGGCATGGCATAAATCGCAACTTTTTGTAATAATATGCATCCCCAAATAATTACTCACTGTCGGTTATACGCAGAATAAAGGGGTTTTTTGCTTTTTAGGTAACGTTTTTTGGCGCCGAGCCAAGGGAATCCACAGAATGACCAAAGAAACTGAGAATACCGTACACTTTAATCTGACCCGTGCTGAGCTCGTGGAACAGGCAATTAGCCGTGGCGAAGGAACGCTGGCAGATTCCGGCGCACTAGTAGTGACTACTGGTAAGCGCACAGGGCGTTCTCCGATGGATCGCTTTATCGTAGAAGAACCTAGCACTGCTGATTCTATTGATTGGGGTAGTATTAACCGCCCATTCGATGCTGATAAATTTGATGCTCTTTGGAATCGTGTTGAAGAGTACATGGCTAGCAAAGAACATTTTGTAGCCAATGTTCATGTGGGCTCTGATCCAAATCAGTACCTAGCAGTAAAAATGTCGACAGAAACCGCATGGCAAAACTTGTTTGGCCAGAATCTGTTTATCCACCCGCAAGAATATAACCCGAAATCAAAAGAAGAGTGGCAGATCATTAATGCTGCTGACTTTGAATGTGTACCTGAGCGTGATGGTACTAACAGCGAAGGCTGTGTCATCCTTAACTTTGCTAAACGTAAAGTTTTGTTGGCTGGTATGCGTTATGCGGGTGAAATGAAGAAAGCGATGTTCTCTGTACAGAACTTCCTGCTTCCTGAAAAAGATGTTCTACCTATGCATTGCTCAGCAAACATCGGTGAAGATGGTAACACTACATTGTTCTTCGGTTTGTCTGGTACTGGTAAAACGACCTTGTCTGCTGACCCTACATGTTACCTGATTGGTGATGATGAGCACGGTTGGGGTAAAGGTGTTGTATTTAACTTGGAAGGTGGTTGCTACGCGAAGACTATCAACCTAAGCCAGAAAAACGAACCTATCATCTGGGATGCTATTCGCTTTGGCGGAATCGTTGAAAACGTAACCCTAGATGCTAATCGTAAAGCGGATTACGACGATACTTCTCTAACCGAGAATGGCCGTTGTGCTTATCCGTTAGAACATGTTGAAAAACGCTCTGCTACTAATATGGGCGGCGAACCAAAAGCGGTTGTCTTCCTTACATGTGACTTGACGGGTGTTTTGCCTCCTGTGTCTATCTTGACAAAAGAAGCTGCTGCTTATCACTTCTTGTCCGGCTATACAGCATTGGTAGGATCTACTGAAATGGGTTCTGGTGGTGGTATTAAATCCACTTTCTCTACCTGCTTTGGCGCTCCGTTCTTCCCACGTCCTGCTCGCGTATATGCTGAGTTGTTGATGAAGCGTGTTGAGGAGTTTGGATCACAGGTTTATCTGGTTAACACCGGTTGGACTGGTGGTTCTTACGGTACAGGCCAGCGTTTCAGCATCCCTACGACACGTGGTGTGATTGCTGCAATCCAGAGCGGTGCATTGAAAGGTGTTGAAACTCAGCAGTTACCTGGTATTAATCTAACCGTTCCTACTTCTGTACCGGGTGTTGATTCAGCCTTGTTGAATCCTCGTGATACTTGGGAAGATAAATCAGCTTACGATGCTGCGGCACGTGACCTGATTGGCCAGTTTGTGGACAACTTCACGAAGTTTGAAGGTGTTTCTACTGACATTATTGATGCCGGTCCTAAAGTGTAAATAAATATCGATACAAAAAGCCCCTGCTTATGTGAATAAGCAGGGGCTTTTTCGTTTATAGCGCTTATAGCATCAGGGGGTTAACTGATGCTTAGCTTAATATCTGCATTTTTTAGATAGTCTATCTCTTGCTCAAGATCAGCTTGAGTCAATGGGTAGTCAGCGAGTACGTCCTTTGCAAAGCTAAGTGATAGCTTCTTTCCGTCTGCTTTTAATGTAAATGCAGGGAGGGCAGAAGCGCTACGGCTACGATGTAAAATGACCGATAACCTAAGCAATATGCATAACCTTTTATAAGCATCTTTACGACGCTCAGGTAGGTGTTTGTAATCATCTTTAGGAAACTTGCGGCGGTTACCTCTGACTAAAAATGCGAGGAGTTGTTGTTCTGATTTAGTGAAGCCTGCAAGGTCGGAATGTTGTAGTAAGTAAGCACTGTGCTTGTGGTACTGGCTGTGGGCAATGGTTAAGCCTATTTCATGTGTGCGGGTTGCCCAGCTCAGTATCTCATGATGAGAGGGTGAGTTAAGGTCCCACGCTTTTTTAACTTGAGCCAGTGCTGCTAAAGCGGTGTGCTCAACACGTTGTGCATGAGCCTCGTCCACATGGTAGCGTTTCATCAGAGCGGAGATTGAACGTTCGCGTATATCTTCGTGGCGTAAACGCCCAGCCATGTCGTAGAGTAAGCCTTCACGAAGCGCGCCATCAGAAAAAGTCATTTCTTCTATTTTTAATGATTGAAACAGCGCTATGAGTATTGCTAGGCCTGCCGGTAAAATGGCCGTTCTTTCCGCTTTGACACCATCGACATCAAGTTCTGACAAGGTATCGAATGTGAGAATCTGCTTTTTAAGTTGTTCTAGCCCTTTACGAGTGATGCGTTCTTCGCTAAAACCGCTGGCAATGCAGGCGTTTTTTATGGCTTTGATTGTGCCGGAAGAACCAACGCTCGTAGCCCAGCCGGTTTTCTTATAGCGCTCTCTGATGGAAAGTAACTCACGCATAGCGGCATGTTCCGCATGCTTGAAGTTCTTTTCATTGATGCAGCCATCACTAAAGAAGCGGCGCGTGTAACTGACGCAGCCCATATGCAGGCTTTCCATCTCAAGTGGCTCAAAATGCTCACCAATAATACATTCGGTACTGCCACCGCCAATATCAATTACCAGTCGAGCACCAGTGGTATTGGCTAACGTATGGGATACACCTAAATAGATGAGCCGGGCTTCTTCGCGACCGGCAATAATCTCAATGGGTACCCCCAGTATTTTTTCGGCTTGCTCGGTAAAGGTGTAACGGTTGGCTGCTTCTCGAAGAGCATTTGTGGCGACGATTTTCACCGCATCATGCGGCAAATCACTCAGTAGCTGTGAAAACCGACTTAAGCAGCCAAGGCCTCTTTCCATCGCCTCGCAAGAAAGCTTTTTATCGGGGCCAATACCGGCTCCCAGCTGCACTTTTTCTGACATGATATCGACGGTAGATAGCTCTCCTTGAGAGAGGCGGGCAACAACGATGTGAAAGCTGTTAGAGCCCAGATCAATAGCGGCGAGGAGTGAATCGTCTGATATCGAATCCGTATGGTTTTCTGTATTCTGCATTAAGCTAATCTTCTCTTTAGCGTTAGCGGTGTAAAAAATCCAAGAGTAGCAGAACAAAAAGACATATTCAGTGAATTAGCTCAATGAATGAAGAGAGTTCACATTTATTTCATTCAGATGGTATCATCTTGCTTTGTTTTGAAAGCACTCAGCGTTTCTGGTGCGTTTGGAGAGGTTAAATGAGCGAAAATATCGTTAATGTTACTGATGCATCTTTTGATGAAGATGTTCTAAAAGCAGACACTGCCGTGTTGGTTGATTACTGGGCAGAATGGTGTGGTCCGTGCAAAATGATTGCGCCAGTGCTAGAAGAGATCGCTAAAGATTACGAAGGCCGTTTGAAAATTTGTAAGCTGAACATCGATGAAAACAGCGAGACACCACCTAAGTTTGGTATTCGTGGTATTCCAACATTAATGCTGTTTAAAGGCGGTAATGTTGAAGCGACTAAAGTAGGTGCGTTATCAAAATCTCAGTTGTCTGCTTTTATTGATTCAAACCTATAAGCCAGATAAAAGTTAGATGAAAATGGAGAAGAAATAGTAATTTAATAAATTATCTTCTCCGTTTTACTAGACACTCGCGATACAACCTTCTATATTTGATCTGTCTGGCGCTTCTATTCAGTATCTGAGCGTTTCAGTTTTTACATATACTCTTTCGTATTTCCCCCTTTTTTTAATCATTTCCCTACTCAGTTACTCACCTCAAAATATATGAATCTTACCGAATAAAAAACTAAAAGCGTTCCCGAGCTTCTCGATATTGCAAAAGAAATGGGCCTAGATAACTTAGCCCGCTCTCGTAAACAAGATGTGATCTTTGCCATCTTGAAAAAACACTCCAAGAGCGGCGAAGATATTCATGGTGATGGCGTGCTGGAGATTCTCCAGGATGGCTTCGGTTTCTTGCGCTCCGCTGATTGCTCTTACCTAGCCGGCCCTGATGATATTTATGTTTCACCGAGCCAAATCAGACGCTTTAACCTGCGCACCGGTGATACTATTTCCGGTAAAATTCGTCCGCCTAAAGATAGCGAACGTTATTTTGCGCTACTCAAAGTTAATGAAATTAACTTTGACCGCCCAGAAAATGCAAAAAATAAAATACTGTTTGAAAACCTGACACCATTATTTGCGCAAAAGCGTTTGCGTATGGAGCAAGGTAACGGTAGTACGGAAGATATTACTGCACGTATCTTGGATCTGGTTAGCCCAATGGGTAAAGGCCAGCGTGCTTTGGTGGTATCTCCGCCTAAAGCCGGTAAAACCTTGATGCTACAAAATATTGCTAACAGCATCACGCGTAACAACCCTGAGTGCCATCTCATCGTACTGTTGATTGATGAGCGTCCAGAGGAAGTAACAGAAATGCAGCGTACCGTGCGCGGCGAAGTAGTGGCATCTACCTTTGATGAGCCGCCAGCGCGTCATGTACAAGTTGCAGAAATGGTTATTGAAAAAGCGAAGCGCCTAACTGAGCATAAGAAGGATGTTGTTATCCTACTTGACTCTATTACGCGTTTGGCTCGTGCATATAACACGGTTATCCCTTCTTCCGGTAAGGTACTTACTGGTGGTGTTGATGCTCATGCTTTAGAACGTCCTAAACGTTTCTTTGGTGCTGCACGTAACATTGAAGAAGGCGGCAGTTTGACCATTATCGCTACTGCGTTGGTTGATACTGGCTCGAAAATGGACGAAGTAATCTTTGAAGAGTTTAAAGGTACAGGTAACTCTGAAGTTCACCTAGACCGTAAAACTGCAGAGAAGCGTATCTATCCTGCCATTAACATTCGTCGTTCAGGCACGCGTCGTGAAGACTTGCTGACATCTGAAGATGAGCTGCAACGTATGTGGATTCTGCGTAAATTGCTAGACTCTATGGAAGACTCTGCGGCCACTGAGTTTGTTATCGATAAGCTTAAAGATTTCAAAACCAATGAAGAATTCTTTATGTCGATGCGCCGAAAGTAAGCTGCTAGACAAATGATAAAGGGTGAGCTTGTGCTTGCCCTTTTTTATGGGCGGCGCTGCCACTTAGTTTATAAATAACGTTGTAACCGCTTGTATAAATAACGCGTTGTATAAAAAGAGCTCTAACTGATGTCGAATCTCAAATATAAAGACCTACGCGATTTTATGGCTTTGTTAGAAGCCAGAGGCGAGCTTAAGCGCATTAAGCAAGAGATTGATCCTAATCTTGAGATGACGGAGATTTGCGATCGTACTTTGCGAGCAGGCGGGCCAGCGTTGCTGTTCGAAAACCCCAAAGGTTATAACTACCCGGTACTGGGTAATTTATTTGGCACACCTGAGAGGGTGGCCCTGGGCATGGGCGAAGAAAGTGTCTCAGCACTACGAGAAGTAGGTAAAGTGCTGGCGATGCTCAAAGAGCCTGAGCCTCCCAAAGGCATGAAAGACGCGTGGGAAAAACTTCCCGTGTTTAAGCAAGTGCTGAATATGGGGCCTAAAGTTGTTAAAAAGGCGGCTTGCCAGACGCATGTGATTGAGGGTGATGATGTTGATTTAAGTACATTACCTATTCAAACATGTTGGCCGGGCGATGCAGGTCCCTTAGTTACTTGGCCATTGGTGATTACGCGCGGTCCTAATAAAGAGCGCCAGAACCTTGGGATTTATCGCCAGCAAGTCATAGGCAAAAACAAATTGATTATGCGCTGGTTAGCGCATCGTGGTGGCGCACTTGATTTTCGTGAGTGGAAAGAAAAACACCCCGGTGAAAACTTCCCAGTTGCCGTTGCTTTAGGTGCTGACCCTGCCACTATTCTTGGTGCGGTAACACCTGTGCCCGATACCTTATCGGAGTATGCGTTTGCAGGTTTGTTACGTGGTGGAAAAACCGAAGTTACTTCGTGCATAGGTAATGATTTGCAGGTGCCTGCTAGTGCCGAGTTTATTCTTGAAGGTTACATAGCGCCTGACGAGATGGCGGATGAAGGCCCGTTTGGAGATCATACCGGCTACTATAATGAAGTGGATAGCTTTCCGGTGTTTACTGTTGAGCGTATTACACATCGTGATAAACCGATATACCACAGTACTTATACAGGGCGGCCACCGGATGAGCCTGCAATTCTTGGTGTTGCTCTTAATGAAGTATTTGTGCCGATTCTGCAAAAGCAGTTTCCTGAAATAGTTGATTTCTATCTGCCGCCAGAAGGGTGTTCATACCGGATGGCCGTTGTGACGATGAAGAAGCAATACCCAGGGCATGCGAAACGCGTTATGTTGGGTGTGTGGTCTTTCTTGCGACAGTTCATGTACACCAAATTTGTGATTGTTTGCGATGATGATGTGAATGCGCGAGACTGGAACGATGTTATTTGGGCGATTACAACGCGTATGGATCCATCACGCGATACTTTGTTGATCGACAACACCCCCATCGATTATTTAGACTTTGCTTCACCAGTATCGGGCCTTGGTTCTAAAATGGGTATGGATGCGACAAATAAATGGCCGGGTGAAACGACCCGAGAATGGGGCGAGCCTATAGAGATGGACGCGAATGTTAAGCAGCGTGTCGATGAGCTTTGGGATGATCTAGGCATTATGCCTGATGCAGATAAGAGTAAGATGTGAATAAAAAATCGCTGATACAGCTGCGTTTAAATGAGCTGGCTCAGCCACTATTGTGCAACCCCGACGAAACGCTACTTCAGGTTGTGGAGCGTTATGGTTATCGTATGCCAAGGAGTTGCCAAAACGGCGTATGCCAAATATGTGAATATCAGTTGCTGTCGGGCCAAGCCTTGCAGCGCTACCCAGAAAAGCACTTGGTAGCCAGTAGCGATCTAGTTGAAGATAGCGTTGGCGTTTTGGGCTTGGCATGTACATCTGTTCCCGTCAGTGATTGTTGGGTAAATATTAAAGGGCTGAAGCGCCCTGGAGAGCAAGAAGTGAAACGTTTGAATTGTGATATTGCGCAAATTGAAAAGCTAAACAAAGATGTATATAGGGTATCACTGGTTTTGCCCGCAACAGCATCTCAGTCGGTAAGCTATTATGCTGGCCAATATCTCGAAATAGTCATGCCAGATGGGCAGCAAGCGGCATTCTCTATTGGGAGCGCGCCAGAAGCAGGGCGTAACCTTGAATTGCATGTAAGACACGCACCTGAGAGTGAGTTGTCTAGTGCTATTCTTGCTCATCTACAGAGTTCTAAGAGTGTAGAAGTTGAACTGCCAAAAGGTGACTGCTACTTACAAGCAGCAAGCTTTGCTGCAGACCAGACGATTATTTTGGCAGCGGCGAGTACGGGTTTCTCGCAAGTGAAAAGCATGATGGAGCATCTGCTTGCCAGCGGTGTGAAAAACCCTATTCATATCTACTGGGGTGCACGTATCGCTGCAGATTTATATTTGCCTGAGTTGCCAAAGCAGTGGGCGGCAGAGAATGATAACGTTATCTACCATCCTGTAGTAAGTGAGCCAGGCGACAGCTGCGGTTGGACAGGGCGTGTTGACCTTCTACCTGATGCGATCAAACATGATTTTTCTACACTTGAAAGCGTTGAAGTATACGCCAGTGGATCACCTCCTATGGTATATGCGCTATTGGACGCGTGTGAAGAAAAGGGTCTGCAACAAGTACAGATGCACTCTGACGTATTTTCTTACGCACCTCGCCCAGAGAAATAGTTTTTAATATGCAGTTCTAATGCGCTTAAATGGCCGGTCTTTTGATCGGCTTTTTTGTGTCTATAGAAATAGAATGTGTTTGTAAGTTGTATCCACTGAATATGAACTTTTATGTAAATTAGTCTGTCAAAATGAACACTTTCTGTCCTATTGGCCCCCTTACCAAAAAGGGGGCTATAAAATTATCACTTCTTTCCAATGAATATAAAAAAGGATTTCCCATGCGTAAATTTCTATTAGGCTTTATTACTCTGTTCTCACTCTCATCAGTCGCAATGGCTGATAATGGCCTTGTCAGTGTGAAGAGTGCTCATGATGTTAAAGAAACTGCAGACAGGCTTGAGGCTGTATTGGCTAAAAAAGGTATGAATGTTTTTGCGCGTATTGATCATGCCGGTGGTGCGAAAAAAGTAGATATGCAGTTACGCCCAACTGAGTTGGTGATTTTTGGTAATCCAAAAGTTGGAACGCCACTGATGTTGTGTGATCAGAGTGCAGCCATTGATCTTCCACAAAAAGCATTGATCCATGAAGATGAAGCAGGGCAGGTATGGTTAAGTTATAACAACCCTGCATATTTGGCCGAGCGTCATCAGTTACAAGAGTGTGCTGCTGTACTTGAGAAAGTCTCGGGTGCGCTTAAAAACTTTGCTAAAGCGGCTACCCAGCCATAGATTGGATTTGTAAGTTGCCTTTCAGGTATAAAAAAACCGGAGCTGTAATCAGCTCCGGTTTTTTATGTGTACAAAGAAAGCGACGGCTTAAGCCTTGCTTGTGTTGCTCTGTGTAGTTTTCTCGTCAGTTTTGCTCTCGTCTTGCTCTTCTGTAGCAGGCAATGGGATAGGCGTTAAGCCATTCCCCATTAAAGCGAGTCCATCTTGCAGAACACTCAGTGAGCGTTTGTTATCGCCTAGGTGCTGCAATACGCGTGTAAGCTCAGTGTAGGTTTCAGGGCGCTTTTCAAGTGCTAAGCTTTCTTCCATATAGTCTACGGCTTTTCCCCACTGCTCGTTGCGCATGGCAAGTCGACCAAGAGTGAGTTTAAGTGCCGCGCTATCTGGGTTCTTTTTCAGCCAGCCTTTAGCCACTTCTAGCTGCTTATGGGCACTTTCGCCCTTAATGCGACCATAAAGGTTGACGAGATCCTCATCCCACTGACGTTTGATTTTGTCTTGTAGGAAGCTTTCGGCTTTATCTTCAGAGCCTGCGCTCACCAGCTGTTCGATGTAGCGTTGGATCATCTCTTTATCGTGAGAAAGTGATGAAGGTATGCTTTTCCACTCTTTTGTTAGTGCTTGTAAACGAGTATTGCTATCCGCTTCTACCGGGAGTTTTTCAAGTGTGCTTCCTAATAGTTTTGAATAGCAGGTTTGCTCAAGTGCAGCGATTTCGTCTTCTTTGAGTGCTTTAAGTTTACGCAATTCTGGGATTAGGTTAGTTAACCCTTGCCAGTCTTCTAGGCGGACATAAACATCTTTTAAGAGACGGAGTACGTAAGTGTGTTTTGGTGCGAGTCTGCGCAAACGTAGCAGCGTTGCAAGACAAGGCTCAAGTTGGCCACGCTCAAGCTGAATCTGTACTTGAGTGATACCAATAGCTACTTCTGCTTGAGGCACGCTACTGCGAGCTTTTTGTAGCAACTCATCAGCGGTTTTATCTTCACCTTGCTCATGAGCAGCACGTGCTGCAGCAATATAGTTGATTAATGGCTGACCTGAGCTTTCAGCAGATTGGCTCAATAAGCGTTGTGCTTTCCACCAACGGCCTTCTGATAAAGCTAATAGGCCTTTTAGCGTTTTGCCTTGCGCTTGGCGGGCATCACGACGCTCGCGCCACTCACGGAATTTAGCCGTAGGGAAACGAGCTTTAAAGAAGATGTTCACGGCCCAATGGAGCGCAACAAAACCTAGTGTTAGAACAACCAATAATACCCAAAGGCTGGTTTCTATGGTGCTCTCGTCATATGAGATCAATACATAGCCAGGATCTTTGACCATTTTCTCGCCGACCCATGCTCCCGCAGCAAGAACGACGAGGAGCAGCAGAAATAATCTTTTCATTATGCTGCTCCTTCTTCCTTAAGTTTGGTGACTTGTTGCAAGTAAGTTTTTAACGCATTTAACGATCCGCTGATGTTTGGCATCTCAGGAGAGATCTTTAGATCTTTGAGCTCAGCAATACCGCGAATAAGTGCTTGGGTGGTGGCATCTTTTTCTTCAAAGTAAGTGCCTGTCCACTCTTCAGCTTTGATGAGGCTACGATCAAATGCGATTTGGTTTTTCTGCAGAAGCGCTAATTGAGCTTGCTCTAGCATCAGGTGTAAGTTCTGTTGCAAATAGTAGTTTTGCTCAGGTGATAGCAATGGCTCGATAGGCTCGTCGCGGTGTTGAATAACAACTAGCTTCTCTACCTTATCAACAGCTTTAGCCCACGACTCTTTTAATCCACTAGACCATGTTTCGCTCATGACTTCCGGTGAGATTTCTTCGATCAGAGACGGTAGCTTATTCTTGTCTGTTAGTGGAACTAGGCGCAAGTTATTGATCTGTTCGCTTAGGGCTGCCAGTTTCAGGTATGAGCCTTCAAGATCATAGGTTGGAACTGATTCAAGGGCTGCAATATCTGATGCCAGTGTTTTGCGTACGGCATAGATAGAAACATCATCTGTTTCTTTTAAAATTTTGTCAGCAGATTTAAGCAGAGACAAAGCACCTGAGGAAGTGTTTTCCATCAAAATACGCTGGTTGGCTAGTCTCAGTAAGTATTCTACTTCTGCTAGTAGCCAGTCTTTACGTGAGTTGCTCTGTTTTGCCGTCACTTGCTGGATGCTTTGTGTCAGGCGTGTTTGTAGCTCTTCAATCCCTTTTTGTTCTTTTGAAGACTGAGACTGAAGTAACGTTAGGTTCTGGTTAACCGATGCTACCTGAGAGCTGACAACTGATTTTGTATCAGTAAGCTGGGTACTTACACTGGCAACTGCTTTACTGACTTCCTGTTTTAGGTTGTCGATAGTAGAGCTATCTTGTTGCTGGCTCTGCATTGAGTGCCAGTACTGATAACCACTGCCGCCGAGCGCGATAATAGAGATAACTAGCGCTAGTTTTCCTGGCCACGTAGCTGCTTGTTTTTCCTGTGCGGCCATGACGGGAGCCACCGGTGGAGGTGTTGCCTTTTTGACAGGCTCTGGTTTAACAGGCTCAGGTGTGTCTTGAGCGTTGCTGCTTTTGTCTTGGTTTTTTGCTAAAGATTGTTCTGCTTTAGCGGGTTCAACCACTTTGTCGGTACTGGTCTTAGTATCGACTGTTGATTCGTCTACGGTTTGCTCCGTCGGTGCGGCTTTCGACTCGATGACTGCTTCTACGGTGGTTTGCGTTTTTTTCTCGGTATGTTTCATGCGTTGGCTTCCGAGTCGTTAGCTGAATTTAGCGCTGTTACCATGGATAAATCATCCGGCCCTTGCGCTACCTTGATTCGTGTAAATCCTTTGTGTCTAGCTTGATCAGCAATGCGCTCACTAGGTACTACAAGATAAAGATGATGTAGTGAATCCGTGCTGAACTGTTTTTGGCGACCAGCAGCAACTGTAACAAAATTGCTTAGGGCCTCGCCACTGGTAATCAGGATAGATGATAAAGGAATGTTATAAATAATACTTTTGATATGGGTATCATCATATTCGGGGCATTTTCTGTCGTAGAGATTGGCATACTCTACTTCAGCACCGCGGGCTGTTAGTGTTTCTGCTAACATGGCTCTACCGCTTGAACCTCGTAAAATGAGAATCTTTTTACCATCAATATCAGTGAGCTCTGGCAGTGTAAGCATGGCTTCTGAATCAAACCCTGCTGCCGAAAAATGAGTAGTGATATCTTGGTCATTTAATATCTGAGCAGTTTTTTGGCCAATGGCGTACCAATCAATCCCTTCGGGTGGCTGAGGCCAAAATTGGTCGATCCATTCAAGTGCTTGGTGTGCTGCATTGGGGCTGATGCAGATGATGATTGAGTAATGATCCAAATTCATCATCTGGCTTCGAAGCTGTGTATATCGAGGATCAGTTTCGCTGATCGGACATATCTCCAGTGCAGGTAAGTGCACTGGGCTTGCTCCACACTCTTCAAGCAGGTCAATGAGCTGAGCTGCTTGTTGGGCGGGGCGCGTCACTAACACTCGCTGGTTTTGTAGCGAGGGAAGCTTAGCCTTTATTGGTTGCATAAACTTCGCTCAGAATCTCATCAGCACCTGCCGCTAAAAGCCGCTCGGCTACAGTGATGCCTATCTCTTCTGCTTGGTCAGGGTGTCCGCGCATTTCGTCGCGTAAAACAGTAGTGCCGTCTGGGCGTGCAACTAAACCACGCAAATACACTTCGTCTTGGGCTTCGTTGAGTATGGCGTGACAAGCAATAGGAACCTGACAGCCGCCTTCAAGACGTTTGTTCAACGCACGCTCAGCCAATACGCACCATGCCGTTGGTTGGTGGTGCAGAGGCGCCAACAAGGCAATAGTCTCAGCGTCATCAAGGCGGCATTCTATGCCGACAGCGCCTTGGCCTCCAGCGGGAAGGCAGATGTCATCGGGTAGCTCACTACGAATACGTTCTTCTAGTTCAAGTCGTAGTAGACCGGCAGTCGCAAGAATAATGGCGTCGTACTGGCCCTCATCTAGCTTTCTTAAACGTGTTTGAACATTGCCGCGAAGATCTTGAATTTCAATATCAGGGCGTTGCTCTTTTATTAGTGATTGGCGTCGTAGTGATGATGTCCCAACAATAGCGCCTTGCGGTAAGTCAGCAAGAGAGTTGAACTTGTTAGAAACAAAGGCATCTGTTGGTTTTTCGCGTGGGCAGATAACAGAAAGGCCTAAGCCTTCAGGAAACTCCATAGGAACATCTTTCATGGAGTGAACTGCGATATCAGCTCTATTTTCTAGCATGGCGATTTCGAGCTCTTTAACAAATAGCCCTTTGCCCCCGACTTTTGCCAGTGGTGTATCGAGAATAATGTCGCCACGGGTTGTCATGCCCAGCAGTTCTACCTGAATACCTGGATGGTGCTTCTCCAGCTCAGCTTTAACGTACTCAGCTTGCCAGAGTGCTAATAGGCTTTTTCGGGTCGCGATGCGCACAACTTTTTTCTGCATAGTCCTGTCCTAAAGTGAAAACGACAATGGGCCTTACCAGGCGAATGCAGCGATTGTAACAGATCATTTCGTTTCAGGGGCTTTGCATATATCAAGAGAACACGCATCGGGTGTCAAAACTGATATAATCCCTCGCAAATTTAGGCCAGAACGGTCTGTCCAGTTTTTATAGTGAGGTCCTGAGCATGAGCAATAAAACCAACCAGCAGTGGGGTGGTCGTTTTAATGAACCAACGGATGCGTTTGTAGCACGCTTCACGGCATCAGTTGAGTTTGATCAGCGTATGTATCGACAAGATATTCAAGGCTCGGTTGCTCATGCCACAATGTTGACCGAAGCAGGTGTGCTGACTGTTGCTGAGCGTGACATGATTATTCAAGGGTTGTCTGAAATAAGCACAGATATCGAAGAAGGGCGCTTTGAGTGGTCTATTGAGCTTGAAGATGTCCATATGAATATTGAGGCAGCGCTAACCGCTAAAATCGGTATTACGGGTAAGAAGCTACACACGGGGCGTTCACGTAATGACCAAGTAGCCACAGATATTCGCTTATACCTGCGTGATGAGATAGATCAGATTTTGCCGGAGATTACACGTTTGCAGCAAGGCTTGCTTGGGCTTGCAGAACAAGAAGCTGACACAATCATGCCCGGCTTTACTCATCTACAAACGGCTCAGCCTGTAACATTTGGCCACCACTTAATGGCGTGGTTTGAAATGCTTAGTCGTGACTATGATCGCTTTGTTGATACACGTAAGCGAGTCAACATTATGCCGTTAGGTGCTGCGGCTTTAGCGGGTACTACGTATCCGATTCAGCGAGATATTACCTGTAAGTTGTTGGGTTTTGATGCTCCCGCTGAAAACTCATTAGATGCAGTATCTGATCGTGACTTTGGTATTGAGTTTTGTGCCGCCTCAAGTATTTTATTGATGCATATGACGCGAATGTCTGAAGAGTTGGTGTTGTGGACCTCTGCCCAGTTTAATTTCATTAACCTACCAGATCGTTTCTGCACCGGCTCATCTATTATGCCGCAAAAGAAAAACCCAGATGTTCCTGAGCTGGTACGTGGGAAAAGCGGCCGTGTTTATGGTCACCTCTTCAGCTTGTTAACGTTAATGAAGACACAACCGTTGGCTTATAACAAAGATAACCAGGAAGATAAAGA
>JAWUYS010000057.1:0-24826 GCA_034110685.1 Neptunomonas sp. | reverse complement strand
CACATGCAGCCCCTGTAACTATTACAGATAAAGAACAAACAGATTTAGCAGTCACCTTGTATCCGCATAACCTCGGCTTAATTCAGGACAGCCGAACTATTCCAGCTCTAACCACAAAAGATACTGTTGTCATCAGCGATGTTAGTAAGCAAATGCAAACAGAAACCTTGCAAATCAGGGGCGCCGGAAGCATTAAGGAACAAACGCTCAATAAGGCTTCACTCAATTACTATACGTTGCTAGAACACTATATCGGAAAAAACGTAATACTGGCTCACAACCAGCCAAATGGACAAGAACTACAACAAACCGTGCAACTCTTAAATGTTGAAGGTAACACTGCGTTAGTCGACAATAGCGGCCGTATTGAATCTATCCCTCTATCATCAGACTGGCGAATTATTTTTCCATCAAGACCTCCCGAGTTATTGTTAAAGCCCAGCTTAACGTTTCGCAGCAAAGGAACAAACAAAGCCGGAACGGCTCAGTTGAGCTACCTTACCCAAGGGCTTAGTTGGCAGATGGACTACGTAATGACTCTATCAGAAGATAATAATTCGCTGGTTGTCGACGGCCTTGCTTCTTTAGTGAACGATACTGGCACCTTACTAAAAAATGCTCGAGTACGTTTGCTGGCAGGAGATGTATATCAAGATAAAAATCCAAGACACCGAGCTAAAACTGTCATGATGGCGCAAGCGATGGCAGAAGATACCGGCGCACCTCCTCCTCAAGCCTTAAGTGACTATCAACTATATACATTAAAAGCCCCAGTCACGCTCCAGCACCAGCAACGAACTCAGGTTCCATTACTGCATGCAGATAAGGTCAATGTTGACTCACTTCAACGTTACCAGTTTTACATTAGTCCTCGTGTCGACAACCAAACTTTAAAAGTAAAGCCCGAATCTTTCATTCGCTTTACAAATAATAAAAAGCAGGGGCTTGGCACTCCATTGCCTGCTGGGCAAGTACGCTTTTTCTCACCTGATAAGACTCAAGAGTTACATTATGTAGGAAGCGCTCACTTAAACCAGACAGCGACAGGTGAAGAAGTTGAATTAGCCATGGGGAAAGCGTTTGATGTGACTATTACACAGCGTCAAACTGATTTTCAAACAGCATTTGATGGTACCGTTGTTGCCTATGAACTACGCATTAAAAACAGCGCACTAAAAAGCCGAGATATAGAGATTAGCAGCTTATTTTCTCAACCGTGGAAGCTCATCAGTAGCACACTACAACCTATTGAAAAGAATGCCGGTATGGCTAAGTGGAAAGTAACAGTGCCAGGCAATAGCGAGTCACTGCTAACAATACGTGCGCGTCTTAAAAAGAAATAATTGACTGAGTAACTTAAAGCACTGGCTGCAAGGACTGCCAGTGTTTTACCTCAGATGCGTTAGATTCCTCTCCTAACTGGCCTTCTTTATAAACCTTAATCATGCGACTGATAGCCAATGTATGACCTTGTGATGCAGCTAGGCGGTAGTAATGAAGCGACTTTTCACCTGATACAGAGAAATAACTTTCGTAACCCATTTCATACACCTTACCCATCTGATATTGCGACTTCATATCACCCTTATCCGCAGCCCGCTGTATATAAATAGCGCCTTGTATTCGATTCTGAACATCCTCTCCACGAAAATGCAGCAAGTGCCCATAGACAGACAGAGCCTTGCAGCTATCGTTATCTGCGGTAAAACGAAAAACTCGCATAAGCCATTGGTGCTTACGTGACGATTTTTGAAACAAAGAAGAGCGAAACATAAAGAAGGCTAACGAAAAAATACTAGGAGCTAAGAGCTTTATGAGAGCACGCATGATCAGGACACCTCAAAATTAGAGGGTGTTAATATATCATTTTCATAATCCTCTGTGGGTATTACCCCAAGGATTTTCCACTTTTTAATAAGAGATCAAAAGCCTTACTATCTATTGGCTTCGAATATAGAAAACCCTGAAATTCATCACACTGCTTTTCCAATAAGAACTCAGCCTGCGCCTGTGTTTCAATTCCTTCAGCAACGACATGCAGGCTAAGCGATCGAGCCATTGCAATAATCGCCGATGTAAGAGATCGATCACTGCTATTTCCTGGAAGCTCGCTGACAAATGTTCTATCCACTTTTAGCGTATCTAGTGGAAAACTACGCAGATAACCTAAAGACGAATAGCACGTACCAAAATCATCAAAAGCAAGTTGAACGCCAATCTCTTTTAATAAAGCGAGGGTCGCTTGTGTTTGAGCGACATCTTCCATAATCGCTGTTTCTGTCAATTCAAACTCCAAATACTTAGGAGTAATACCCGTACGCTTTATGACCGCACCAATTTCTTGAGCCAAACGAATATCTCGAAATTGTACGGCACTTAGATTCACAGACAGAACAAAATCACTATAGCCGCAATTATGCCAAACTTTCAGTTGATGGCATGCAGCCTCCATCACCCAGGCACCCACCTCATGAATTAAACCCATCTCTTCTAAAACGGGAATAAACTCAACAGGGGAAAGGTTGCCTAAAGTGGGATGCTCCCAACGCAGTAATGCCTCAGCTCCAACAATACATTTCGTTTTTGCGTTAATACGTGGCTGATAATGCAACATAAACTGCTTATTAGGCAGAGCTTTACGCAGTTCTACTTCCAGCGTCATGCGACGCTCAGTAATCTCAAGCATACTGTCATCATAACAGCGTACGATATTACGTCCTTGTCGCTTAGCATTACGCATGGCGTTTTCAGCATTACGAAGCAATGTACCTAAATCCAAGTTTGTATCAACAACTCGTGCGTATCCAATACAAGAGGTCAAAGACACTTCATGGCCATTGACTCGAAACGGAGCAGAAATGCAATCCATCAATCGAGTCGTCACATCAACATTACAATCTAAGGCAGAAGAGCAACAGATCGCTAAACCAAACTTATCGCCTCCCCAACGACAGACTTCACTCCTTAAATCCCCAACTTCCTGGCGGAGTAAATCAACAAAAGCAGTAATTCGACGGCTGACTTCTAGTAATACTTCATCACCAGTACGGTGACCGTAAATATCATTTATACGTACAAAACGGTCAATATCAATCAATACTAAAGCAATACAACCATCTCTTCTGATGCACTCACCTATCAGGCTATACATAACCCGAGTAAAGGATTCTCGGTTTTGAAATCCGGTAAGTCTGTCAAAACGAGATAAAAATTGAATGCGAGCTTCAGCCTCTTTACGTTCTGTAATATCTTGTAACGTGCCCTCTATGGCGACAAGAACACCTTGATTATCATATTCAAGCTCTGATTGGACTCTAAATACTTTGTATTTTTCAGTGTCACTGCGATGATCTAGTGTCACTTCAAAATCAGATGGAATAGATTTAGGGTCATTGGAACGTTGTAAAATTTGTGCAACGCGTGGCCGATCAGCCTCAGCTACTCTATCAATCAACTGCTGTGCAGTTATGTTATTAACATTGAAGTTAAAGCGCTCAGCGAGCTTGTCAGAAAATATCATTTTTTCTCGAACAAGGTCCCAACGCCAATAATCAAGTCCTGCTATAGATTGTGCCTTAGCTAATCTTGATTCACTCTCAACAAGATCGCTCATTGCGTTAACAGCCCGCAGCATAAACCTCAAACGCTGTTTTAATAACGTCCAGTTGACCGGTTTTGCTATAAAGTCAGTGGCACCTGCCTCATAAGCTTCCTCAATGGAGTTATCCCCCTCAAGACCCGTCATCATTATTACGGGTACTGTTTTTCCTGAATGTAAGCTTCTTAGCTGTCTACAAGCTGAAAATCCGTCTAATACCGGCATATCAACATCGAGCAAAATCAAATCTGGATTTATATCCTGAAGAACTTCAATAAAAACGGCACCATTCTCTGCCAATGCAACAGCATAACCTTCTTTGCGGAGATGCGCAGCGGCCACCATTCTTGCGACTGGGTCATCATCAACGATAAGTATCGTCTGGCTCTCAACTGGATTAATCACAGGCAGTCACTCCCTAACATCGTATAAAATCCATTAATTCCTGCTGTGCCGATAGATTTGCCTCTACGAGTAATTGATAGAGCGCGTCCATATTTTCCGTATTTGATAACCTGCACCCATGCTCAATTTCTCGGCTTAATGCATGCACTTTATCTAACCCTACCGTTCCACTTGATGATTTTAATACGTGAGCCAAACGGCGCGTTTCGTCAAAATCCTTTTGCTCAATAGCAACGGACAACTCACCTATAATTTGGCTACTGTTTTCAGTATAGATGCAAATGAGATTATTCAAGAGCGGCTGGCCGTTTTCATCCAATAAATCACGTAAATTATTTAATTGAGCTATATTTAGATCGCTTTCACCAGAACTGTCAGTCACCTTTTGCCCCACTGCTTCTTCTGGCAGCGAATTATCAGAGTGTTTTTTCAACCAACGACCTAACATTTGATATAAACTTTGACGGCTAAAAGGTTTACTCAAATAATCATCCATGCCTCGACTCAAATAGAGCTCTTTATCTCCATCCATTGCATTCGCAGTAACGGCAACGATAGGCGTACTAGGCAATTGTTGATGTCGCTCATCTTTCCTTATGGATGTTGTCGCGGTTATACCGTCCAGCACAGGCATTTCAATGTCCATCAGTATCAAATCATAGGAGTGCGTACGCCACATCTCTATGGCATCGAGTCCGTTATCAGCGGTATCTACCGTACAACCCATCAACCTTAGTAATCCCATCGCCACCTGCTGATTAACAGCATTATCTTCTACTAAAAGAATATGACCTCGATAATTAGACAGCGTAGTAGGTTGATCACTAATCACTGACGTAGGAGTCACTTTTACTTTTTCTTGTGAGGCCAAAATATCGCAGAGCTGATCTAATAATAAAGAGGGCCTGATATGCCCATCTTTTTCACGAATAACACAAACATACTCAGGCAAACGCATTGTTGATAATACATCTGAAGCAACGACCATAAACTTAGTCGCAAATTGACTATAACGATAGTTCAAGGAGTGTATAAATTTAGATAGTTCTCTCTCTTCCTCCCAATGCTCAAGTAGAACGAGGCTAAAGCTTTTATGTAAAGAAGCAGCTTCTTGTATTTTAATTTCGGCTTCACCGGGTGAATTTACAATTGTCAGCACAACCCCCCAGTCAACTAATAACTGAGCAACATTACTGGCAGCACTCTTGTGCTGTCTTATGAGCAATATTCGTGAGCCATTCAGTAATGTTTTCCCAACATCTGAGCTGTGAGCATCCTCTGCATTTAAAGGCAGCTCAAACCAAAAAACAGACCCTTTCCCTTCAATACTTTGTACACCGATATCCCCTTCCATTAATCCAACAAGTTGCTGGCAAATAGCAAGGCCAAGCCCTGTACCTCCATATTTGCGAGTGATTGAGGAGTCTTCTTGTGAGAACGACTCAAATATTTTTCCGATGGCCGCTTGTGAAATACCAGAGCCACTGTCTTGAACCTCTATACGTAAAAATGGAGAGTTTTCTAAAAGCAAAGCTGAAACCTTCACATTCACACGGCCCACCTGCGTAAATTTAAGCGCGTTTCCTATTAAATTCATAAGAATTTGCCTGAGTCGTACCGGGTCGCCAGTCATCTGACCACTAAAGTCAGGATCAAACTGATGTGAAATAGCTAATTTTTTACCATTAACGGTTTCACTGAGTAACAGCATTACCTCTTCTATTTGTGCATATAGATCAAACGAAACTGATTCTAATATCAGCTGACCTGCTTCAATTTTTGAATAATCAAGAATGTCATTAATAATACTCAGTAAAGACCCACCTGAGCGGTGGATTATTTCAGCATTACGTCTCTGCTCATTCGTTAAATCCGAATTCAACAACAACTCTGCCATGCCCAAAACACCATTCATAGGTGTTCGTATTTCATGACTCATTGTTGCCAAGAATCGAGACTTAGCCTTGTTTGCTTCTTCTGCTATATCTTTTGCGTGCTTTAGCGCTTCATCTCGTTCCTGAATTTGCCCGATCATGGTGTTAAAACCCTTCACCATCACGCCAAATTCATCTGAGGAATGATTTTCTACCCTTCGTGAATAGTCATTCACTTCTGAAACAACTCGCATGGTATGAATCAGTTTTTCGATGGGGTTTATAATGACTTTTTTTAAACGAGACGAGATAAAGAAACCGATGAATAACACACCCGTAATCACAAGCAAACCAAAGAGTATCCATTGGTTAACCATTTCTTTATAACTGGCAAGGCTGACACGAATCCCCAAACTTCCTATGAGCCTATCTTTCTCTTTTATCTGCTGCTCAAGTACTAAATAGTTATCAAAAAACTCATACCCCCAATTATCAGCGTCGCTATCGTTGGAGGTCTCATTCAAACGTTTAAGCACGGCAACGCTAGGCTCAACTGGTACCAAGAGCCCGTATTCTGCAAAGATATCACCTTCGACATTTCGTAATACAGCATACTCAATATCTTTATTCGCACTTAACGTGCTCAGTAGCTCTGTAGCTGTTAGCTCATCATCGAATACCAATGCCGCCGTTGTATTAATGCTGACAGCTTTGGTTAACGTGTGTACCGAACCAACTAACTGCTCTCTGCTGTTAAACCAAAAATTCGCAATAAAAAACACATAAGATATGACCAACACAATTAGCGATGTCACCATCACAATAGCGGTCAGTTTGTGGCGAACAGGCAAGTCCCGCAGAAACTGCTTCAAAATAAATACCTATATAAACAACATATTAAAACTGTAGTTAAGACACAACAGCTTAGAACAGGTGCTTAAAAATGACATTGTTGTAGCTAAATTTTTCATTCCAAACACCTTAAGTATGATTAACAATAAACATATAGCAAAGGAATCTGTGAAATCCTTACCATCAGCAGTACACTTCAGTAAGTTCTCTCATTTAGAATAAGGTGAAAAAATGCAGGTTTTTGAAGATAACTCACTCTCTATTGGCAACACCCCATTAATTAAGCTATCTAGACTTGCTCCTAATGCAACTATCTATGCAAAGATTGAATCACGTAACCCTGCAGGCTCTATAAAGTGTCGTATTGGAGCGAGCATGGTATGGGCAGCTGAAAAATCTGGCCAGCTAAAATCAGGAATGACGCTTGTGGAGCCCACCAGCGGTAACACAGGAATAGCGCTAGCTTTTGTTGCAGCCTCACGTGGTTACAAACTTATACTAACTATGCCAGCGTCAATGAGTATCGAAAGACGTAAACTGATGAAAGCACTGGGAGCAGATATCATTCTCACCCCTGCTGAAAAAGGCATGAAAGGAGCTATTGATAAAGCCCAGGAAATAGTTGATACCGACCCTGGTAACATCTTAATGCTGCAGCAATTCCAAAACCCTGCAAACCCAAAGATCCATGAAGAAACAACAGGACCTGAGATCTGGCGGGATACTGATGGAACTGTGGATGTACTCGTCGCTGGAGTAGGTACTGGCGGTACTATCAGCGGAGTTTCTCGTTATATTAAAAAAACTCAAGGCAAAGCAATAACTAGCGTTGCTGTCGAACCCGTTGATTCACCGGTTATTACTCAGACAATCAACAACGACACTGTCCAACCTGCCCCGCATAAAATACAAGGAATAGGCGCAGGCTTTATACCTGGCAACCTTGATCTTGATCTCGTAGATCTTGTAGAAACAGTCACAAATGATGAAGCAATCGCTACAGCACAAAGGTTGATGAAAGAAGAAGGGATTCTTGCAGGTATTTCTTGCGGGGCGGCAACCGCTGCGGCATTACGTCTTGCATCGTTACCGGAGTACCAAGGTAAAACTATTGTTGTTATTTTGCCGGACTCTGGTGAACGCTATCTTTCAACTGTGTTATACGACGGTATGTTCACTGAGAATGAACAAGTTCAATAAGTGTATTTCCACACAGGTCACTCTCATTGAGTGACCTTTTACTTTTACCTTACAATTCTTACAACTCTAAGAAGCTTTGAGCTTACTTTAAAACCCGCTTCTTTCAACCGAGTAAGATTAACTGCCACACGTACTTTACGTCCTCGTGTCTCAAAGCCCACCATTCCAAGGCCTTTCGAGTTAAGACTTTTAGCATCACCTATAAGCAAAGTTCCAGACTGAAAAGCCTCACGTAATAAAACCGGGGACACCTCTCTATTACCTTGTATATAAAGAAGGTGACAGCCAGTTATAAGGCTTTTATCGGAGAGCAAGGTAACTATTATGGGCAAGCCATTCATCAGTTCACCCACAACAACACTCTTGAGTTTCTGTATGATCTCTTGATCAGCAATCATACATAACTGATATTCCGTCATTGGTATCTTAGGCTCAGGCCACTGAATGAACGACAAGAAATTATAAATATAGACTGATTTTATTTTATCGATAACGTTATCATCTGCTAACGCTAGGGAAGCTGAGGAGATCAACCAAACGCTGATAAAAACGGATCTAAAAAGAGACATATGCCTGAATAAGAATACTGGCATCGTCAAAACCTAACCGTCAATTTAGCAGAAATACTACGGTTTATTTCAGTGTTTTCTGGGAAACCAGCAACATTTAACGGAGATGAATTGAATTCTTGGTGCGTTTTATTCAACAGATTTTGACCAATAATGCTGAGTTCTGCCTCAGGTGATATTTGCCACCCCACGCGAAGATCAGTTCTTACATATTCATCTACACCATAATCACCAAAAACCAGAAAGTCAGACCCCGTAGGAAATAGAGCGGACACATAATACACCCCCAAATCTACTTCCACATTTGAGGTTAAATCCCAGCTTGAACGCAGTGAAAACTGGTGTACAGGCGCTTTACTTGTACTTAGCAGAGGCTCTGTTAACGAAGGCAAATGTTCAAGTGATTGTTGCAACCAACTGTAAGAAGCCTGCATATCCCAGCCTGGACGAACTAGCCACCTAGCTGATAATTCAGCACCATAGGAATCAGCATCGGCTTCATTAGCAATGCTTAAAATACCCACATCACTGGTACTAATAAAGGGATTAAATGGGCGTTCAATTTTTATCGTTGTCAGATCACTATACCAATAACGGAAAGCCGTCATATCAAACGATAAAGTGCTGCTTGGTGTGTATCGCAACCCAAGCTCCCATGAAGTCAGCTTCTCTGAGTCATGATCAGGGTTACCAGTAAACTCATAGGCGTTTTTTGCACTGACATTTGAGGTCTCTGCCCTTGATGGAACACGAGAAGAGTAAGATATTGAACTCCAAAACTGTGTTTCAGGATTAACAGACCAAATTCCTCTTATGGTTGGCTGTACCTGACTCCCCGAAACTGAAGAGTACTCGTAACCTACCCCCGTTAACAACTTAACATCAGGTAATAAATTTAATTCACTCTGTATAAAAGCATTAAGTATGTTATTACGTTGAGACGCTGGCCCAAAGGAAAGCACCGACGTCGGAGACAAATTTGCTTTCAAATCATCAGCTACACTCCTAAGCCCCACTCCCCAAGCAAATTTACCTCTTTGGTTTTGCCAACCACGCTCATAATCCAGATCTAAGGCGATAGCCTGCTGATCTAACTGGTAATCCTCGCGCTGCGTATAATCCAGATACGCTTGTATCGTTTGCCAACGGTCATCACTCACCTGCTTCCAGCGTGAAAGTATATGGCCTCCTTTATATTTCTGCTTATCCCTAATGTCCATCATACAAAATGTACACAACCCAAACTCAGGGAACGCCAATGCTGCAAAAATTTGCTCTTGGGAGGCGCCATTTAATATCAAATTATTGATTGCCGGTGCTACTACTGTATTAAAATCAGGAGCAGAAGCGACTTTCTCCGAGGCAAAAAGCCGTTGATCCGACTCACCACTAAATAAGCCTACATCGACTAAAAGCGACTCTCCTTCGCCAAAATCGGTATCTGTTCGAAAAGACAAACGAGCATGCTTACCATCATCATTAGCAACAGCGCCTTGGCTGTCAAAGCCAGAATACGGTGTTGGTGAGTTCTCATTATTAATGAGTGCTTTTAAACTCAATCGATAGCTGCTTCGCTCATTTATTTCTCCACCATAACGAAAGCCAACTTCTTTATGCTGGTTTCCCACTAGACTGACAACCTCTCCACCTTGTGTTGCATATGAGGAACGCGTGATGATATTAATAACACCATTCATCGCATTAGCTCCCCATACAGCTGAACCAGGTCCTCGAATAACTTCTATACGCTCAACATCCTCCATACGGACATCTTGCATATCCCAATACACACCACCAAAAGTATTGTTGTATAGGCTTCGGCCATCCAATAATACTAAGAATTTATTAGCGAATGTTTCATTAAAACCACGAGAGTTAACCGCCCAAGCACTGCCACTAACAGAGCCAACATTTAACCCCGGCACCATTCGTAAAGCTTCAGGCACACTTCTAACCCCTGAGCGTCTGATACTTTCTGCTGTGAGTACAAAAACAGCAGCAGGTGTTTCATTAATTCGAGTAGGGATTTTTGAAGCGATACCCACTTCGAGTGAAGAGAGCTCATCAATCGGTAACGCTTTTAGGTCATCAAGTGTTAAGTCACCTGAAGCCTCGACACTGCTATTAAAAAGCAGTGCTCCTGCCAAGATAAACGTCCTGTATTTACAAATTCCTGGCATAAACTTTTCCGACTAAAATAGAGTGAGCAAAGCATCAAAAAAATATAGCTTTTATGCTATTTTAAAATGACAGCTATCTGAGTATAGACGCTCTTTTAAAAACATGTATAAGCCTTAAGTGGTTGCGCCAATAAGCGGTGAAACTTTTAGCTTATTAACTGATAATCAATTAAATCCAACACAAACTAAATATGGAGATAACCACCAGTGAGTAAAGTGCTACAGCTCACGTTAACTTACTGAACCAATCTAAAGACGGAGCAAAAAATGACTGTCCCGTAACTGCTGTAGTGAATTGCATCAAGTCATCTGTATGGCCATGAGCATCGCCTTCAACCATACTTTTGAGCATTAAGGTAAAATTTTCAGGCGTCCTGCAATAGCTAGCAAACAGCAACCCGGCCTCCGATAAACTGCCATAAGGCATGCTATGACGCAGTATTTCAATGGAGTTGCCTTCGCTATCTTTTAAAGAAGCTCGTTTAGTATGCGCAGTTAATGACTTTTCCGCTGACGGGTACTCAATATTATCTTGTTTCGTACGACCATAAGTATCTTCCTGTTCCTTTAACGGCAGCCTTTCCCAATGACTCAAGTCATGTACGTAACGTTGTAGATGTATATAAGAGCCTTGCGAAAAAACTGCATCTTCTTCACCCACCAAAGCCACCTCTTTTTTATGGTCACCTTGCGGGTTTTCAGTGCCATCAACAAAGCCTGTAAGATCAAGAGCGTCGAGGTATCGAAAACAAGAAACTTCCTCCGCTATTTCAACTGCATCTGACAACTCACTCAACAATGCGCGCGCAAGTTCATATGTAATATCACGCCGGTTAGATCGCAAATGCAATAATAGGTCAGCAGGTGTTGAAGGTATATTTACAGCGCCACGCAGTTGCGGAAAAGAGGACAGTAATGCTGGCTTTAGGAGATCTCCTTCAGAAAAATTCAGCCTGTCCCAATACTCACTCCCTATCGCAACAACCGCATGTAAGGAATGCCCATAAAATTTTTGCTGATACGTAGCGATAATCTTCTGGGTCTGCTTAAGTGCTTGGGTAGCTTGATACTCAGACCCAGTCTTCACGTTAAGAGTAATGAATAATGCATCACTCGTCGCATCAGCTACAACACCCGATTGATAATTGGCTGGCATATTGCTTCTCCTTAATAATATACCTTGATCATAGCGATGAACGGGCCATCGACACCAATGACTATAATCAACTTAGTTGATAGTCTTTGCTTATAAGCGCATCACAAGGTACTAACTGGTCTGCGGCTGTCACGAATCCATTCACTCCAAGACCCAGCGTACAGTACTGAATTAGTCATACCTGCATGTGCCATCGCCAATATATTATGACATGCAGTCACACCCGAGCCACACATATGCACCACTGCTTGATCCACTTCAACCAACGAAGACCATTCCTGGGCTAATTGATCAGCAGGTTTGAAAACGCCTGCGGCTGTCAAATTCTCGAAGAAAGGTCGATTCAGTGCTCCAGGAACGTGTCCAGCAACAGAATCAATCGGCTCGACTTCGCCATTAAATCGTGGGGTTGCTCTTGCATCAATCAGCTGAATACTCTCCAAAGAGCGACTCAGTTGCTCGCCGCTAATCAGAGGCATTGCTAAGTCTTGCCAATCATTATCTTGTGTAACCATGTTTATATCAGTGCATTGATAGATTTCTTTCACAGGCAAAAACACATTAGTTGAGATCTCTCCGGCCTGCTGTTTCCACACAGGAAAACCACCGTCTAATACAGCAACGGCTTCGTGGCCTAAACAACGTAGCAGCCACCAAAGACGTGAAGCCATTGCACCTGCGCAGTCATCATAAACCACGACTTGCGATTGAGCAGTAATGCCTGATTTGCCAAGCTTCTCTTTAAGTTGCTGCAAATCAGGTAAAGGATGTCGACCTGAAGTGCTATCGATAGGTGAAGATAAGTCTTGTTCAAGGTCCATAAACTGAGCACGGGGAATGTGACTTTCTCGATACAGTTGATAACCTTTAGAAGGGTCAGCCAGATCAAAACGACAATCAACAACCACCCAATTTTGGGATAAACCGTTCTGCTGCAACTCCTCAACACTTATTAACGTTTGATACATGCTCACACCCCCCAACTCATAACCTATTCAACGCAGCTTCAAATGTCTCACTCAATTTCACAAATATTGAGCTAACTCTTCAGCTAAAACGTCTAATTCATTTTGTGCTTTTTGCTTCTGCTTTTTCTTCAACTGCTCTACTTCATCAGCCTTTTCAGCCAAAACCTGTTTAGACATTTCAGCTTTATCGGCAGCAGCAGTTACTCGGTCAAACAGCGGCTTAAGTTGCATAATGATAGCCCGGCGGCGGCCCTGCTCAACACGTGCTAACTCCTCTGCACTTTTCTCTTTTTTAACAGGAGCATCAGCTTGCGGTTGCGCTGGCACATAAGTTAAAGGACGAATGCCTGCGGCTATACGTATTTTATCCATGAAGGGTGCCGATTTCTCACGAGCCTTAAGCCCGCCTTTTTGCAATACTTCTTCAACGGCCCCAAGATCATTCATCAACTCATTATAGCGAGCTCGCGGCGCACTTAATTGATTATCCAGACATTCAAACAGTTCAGATTTCGCTTCACTCCAAGCAATACCTTCTAGGTATTTATGACGCATATTTAATGCCTGCTCGGGAGTAGCAAAACTGCTATAAAGCTGGAATAAAGTACTACCGTCAGGATCTTTTGGTTCTCCAGGGCCACGCGCATCTGTCACTACCTGGCTGATAAGTTTACGTAACTCATCAGTAGAGCAGAAAAGAGGAATCGTATTATCGTAGCTTTTTGACATCTTACGGCCATCAAGCCCAGGAATTAATTGTGATGACTCATCTACTTGAGCATTAGGTAAGGTAAATAACGGCTCATATGTATGATTAAAACGTCCAGCGATATCGCGCGCCATTTCAATATGTTGGATCTGATCTTTTCCTACAGGAATGATATCTGCGTTAAACATAAGGATATCTGCAGCCATCAATATCGGATAGCCAAACAAGCCCATTGTTACACCATCATCTAAATCGTCTTTTCCTGCCTCTCGATTAGCATCTACCGATGCTTTGTATGCATGAGAGCGATTCATTAACCCTTTAGAGGTCATACAGGTGAGCAGCCAAGTCAGCTCTGTAATTTCTGGAATATCTGTTTGACGATAGAATGTCGCTTTATCCGTATCTAACCCTAATGCTAGCCAAGTCGCTGCAATTTCTTGAGATGAGCGTGCAACGCGCGCTGGATCATGACATTTGATCAGTGCGTGATAATCGGCCAAAAAGAAAAAGCTATTGTAACGAGCATCTTCACTCGCCTGTATGGCTGGTTTAATAGCACCAAGATAGTTACCAATATGCGGTGTACCGGTTGTAGTAATTCCGGTGAGTACAGTCTTTTTCGACATTACAAATAAACCCTAAGACAAAACAGAGAAAAATCAGATTAATAATACACAAATTCAAGCGGTTATTCGCCCTCCTCTACTTTATCTCACTCATCAAATGAACTTTATCCAATAACTTCCCAGCATCATCAATGAATGGTAAAAAGAGAGTCTACTTATAGGAAACACTTAAGAACTTAGTGTCATACTCCTTTTATTGGCTAACAACTTAAAGTAACAACGGAATACTATGCTGACAGTTATCTCACCTGCAAAAACGCTAGATTACGAAACACCGCCGCATATCGAGCAATATACGCAGCCTCGTTTTTTGTCGAACTCTGCTGAGTTGATCAATGTCTTAGATACCCTATCTGTACAGGGTGTCGCTGAATTGATGAAACTCAGTGACAAACTAGCTAGTTTAAATGTTGCTCGTTATAACTCTTGGCCATCCGATCTGACCTGCGAAAACTCTAAACAAGCTATTTTAGCTTTTAAGGGCGATGTCTACACAGGCTTAGATGCAGCCACATTATCTGAAGCTCAATTGAGCTATGCCCAACAGCACTTGCGCATACTATCAGGCCTCTATGGCGTATTAAGACCACTAGATCTCATGTATCCGTACCGTTTAGAAATGGGTACCAAATTAGCAACACCGCGTGGCACTAATCTTTATCAGTTCTGGGACCTTCAATTAACTGAATCTCTGAATGAAGAGTTAAGCCAAGATAATCACCCTACCATTATCAACCTAGCATCCAACGAATACTTTAAAGCAATCAAACCCAAAGCACTCAATGCTAGAATCGTGACCCCTATATTTAAAGATTGGAAATCAGGGCAATACAAGATCATCAGCTTTTATGCGAAGAAAGCACGCGGCCTAATGGCACGCTATATTCTTGAAAACCAAATTAATGAACCACATGCCTTAAAGAACTTTGACTATGAAGGCTACCGCTTTGCAGAATCGATGTCAGAAGGCGACTCATGGGTATTTATTCGTGATCATGAAGAGTAAGTTTTAACAGCAAAAAAATGGCGTCCTAGGACGCCATTTTTATCTGTATTAGCCAAGCAACAGTTGATTAAGGTTGCTCAATCCCAACGATATGCCATGAAGCATTTTCTTCAAGCATATTTCGTGTCAGGTGCCAAATTTCATTAAACTCACTTGTTTGTTGATCACCAGATTCTTTAAGCCATCCATAAAAGTTAATACTGGCTACCACATGATCCTGATTATCAATAAAGTTAATCAGTTCAGACATAACAGATATGACTTCTGTCTGCTGTTGCGCAGCATATTTTGAACGTTCCTGTTTAAGCTGCTCAAGCAACTCTTCTGATGTATATGTCGCTATTTCATCCCAATCTTGTTTATCCCAAGCAGACTGTAAATGAGTAAAGTGCTCGCGCGCGCCATCAAGAAAAGTAACTTTGTTAAACCATTCAGGCAACACCAAATTTGGTTTAGACAACTGCGTATTAGCGGCAGACATAGGTGTAAAGTGAGGTGTTTCAAAAGGTGCTTGCGTAGGTTCCATCGAACGATGCTGTGCACCAGCATAACTAGGCGTTATTTGACTCTTTCGCAGCATTGCAAACAATTTAAAAGCGATAAAAGCAAAGGCTGCAATCATCAAGATATCCATCATTTGAATACCATCAAACGCCCCGCCCATGAACAGAGAGGCAAGCAAACCACCGGCTAAAAGCCCTCCGAGCATGCCGCCCATCCCACCAAAACCTGATTTTTTAGCGCTGTTACTTGATGCATTTTGCGCAGGTACTTTTTGCTGGGTAGGTGAAGGACTTACTTTCTTAGGTGATGAAAATGACTTTCCAAGGCTAAACCCTCCACCTAGTCGTTTCGCCTGCGCTTCTTGTGCAACAATACCAAATGTAAAAAACATCATGAAAACTGCTAAAAGAACATTTCGCATCAACTACCTCAATTTTGTTTCGGAATCCGTTTCATTACATTGGAAACCACCGCAAGGTAAATTCCAATGAATATCAATATCATACCAGTCAGGTGGTAAGTGTGAATCTTTTCTCCCAAAAAAACTGTTGAAAGCATCATGCCAAATAATGGCATAAGATGAATAAATAAGCCCGCTTTCGCTGCACCCAATTCTGCAACACCACGATTCCAGAATAAGTGAGCAAGGATAGATGGAAAGATTGCCATATATAAAACAGAGCCTAGCGCTTCAGGCTTTAGCTCAAAACTTGGCACCTCATTTAACTCAAACAAAGCAAAGGGTAGTAACACAACGACACCAATGACAACAGTCGTTCCAAAGAAAGTGAAGCCATCTAATTCAGCAGGACGCCAACGTAACAATATGGAATACCCCGACCAACAAAGCACTGCGGCGAGTATCCAAAGGTCACCTTTATTAATATCCAAACTAAGTAGCTGGCTTAGATCTCCTAATGAGATCAGCGTAAGCACCCCCACCAGAGAACATACTACCCCGACCCATTGCCGGGTATTCACAACTTCTTTAAGAAAGCAGCCTGTAATTACTAAAATCAAAATAGGGATAGCTGACTGCAACAAGGTTGCATTGGTTGCTCCTGTCGTCGTTAAGCCAACATATATCAAAGTATTAAAACTGGCGACACTCAGAATGCCAAATGGCAATAGCAATTTCCAATGCTGTAATATTACTCGCCAATGCACTTTCAACTTAGGTAATAAAAATGGTGAAATCAGTAACAGCGCCAACCCCCAACGCATTTCCGCCATCACGATCGGAGGCAGCACATCGTTCATAGCACGCCCAAGAACAAAGTTACCTGCCCAGAAAAGCGTTGTTAGTGTGAGCTAAAGATAAGCCATTACAATCCTTTATTGATCGGCATTAAACCAGCGGGACAAAAGTGTGTTGTTTGCATCTTTACCTGTCAAAATATATTGCAGTACGTTGTAATTATTAACAGTCCACTCGACTTGAGTAAAAGCTTTGCTCAAACCACAGAAAAGAATTTCATCCCCAAGCTGCAGCTCTGTAAGCTCACCCGGCAAAATCTTGATCTCTTCTCCTCTACGCAGCATTAAAGGAAACCCTGGCAGCATCTGACTACGATCACGTGGGTCTTTAAGAAAGACTTTCATTTTAATGACCGTCTCCTCTTCCAGCGCCATTTTGATTGCTGGCGTTTCCTCTTCCCCGAGTACAAAAGCCCAGCTGTCTAATTCATCTTCTCCAACCACGCTACTCATACGATTTAACAATGTATGAGCCCATACATCGTCATATTCTTTTAATGCATCAATGAATGCGGGTAAAAGCGGAGTCTTGATTTGCGCCATAATTTGATTAGCAATTATTCGCCCAGGCTCCATGACGAAATCGGCGCCAGAGTGGCGAAAGACTAAACGGTTTGCATCTAAGTTCTGTCTAACAACAGTGACCAACTTGGGCTTAATCCCCCTCGCTGTCATAATAATAGAGAGATTATCCGCATCATTATCAGTGCCTGCAACAATGCCCACTGCATCATGAATATTGGCCTCTTCAAGCGTTTTAGCTTCGGTCCCAATACCCCAGATTTGCTGCTCAGTCTGATTTACATTTTGCTCTTTGGCATCAATAACAGTAATAAACACATCATCAGCTTTAAATGCTTTATAAAGCGCTCGTCCAAAACGGCCAAAGCCACAAATAATCCAACGTCCCTGCTTTTGCTGATAAACACTGGAAAGTGGTCGATGGAAAGGGTTAACTAGCCAATCGTATACCAGATGCTTATAGGGTGTATGTATGGCCATAGACAGGTAGCCAGCGTAGGCCTCAAACGGATCAACGACTTGGTCTGTACCAAATGAGAGCAAATTAGCCGTCGTAACTTCTGCCTCTGTTCGGCTTATCACCATTCGCTTAGGCATTAGCAGTTTACTGGCGATAGAAACAGCCAAGTTAGAATTATCATTATCAGTGAGTGCCAGCACGCCTATGCAGTGCGGGTGCTGCAACCCTGCATCATCCAGCACATCAGGTAATGCGGCATCGGCACATAAGCCTGGAACACGAATAGGTAAACTATCCATTTCTAAGTCATCAATGCGGTCTTGGTTTATGTCTATGACCACCGCTCTGATATCTCTGTTGGCCAATTTATGAACGATAAGTCGTCCTGTCACGCCATAGCCGCAAATCAAGTAAAAAGGCTCTGCAAAACCGACTACTTCACTAGTAAAAGAGCGGCGCCGTAACAAGCGGCCAAAAACTGGCTCTTGCAAAAGAGCTAACATAGACCCTATACCATATAACCACGCAACCACGGTTGCGTAGATCATCAGAAGGGTCCACATCCTTTGCCCATCAGTAAACGCAAAGGGAATCTCACCAAAGCCAATAGTTGTACCCATAAAAGATACGAAATAAACAGCATGGAAAAAATCCATTCGCCACACATTACCGGCATCATCTTGGCCGGGTATCAATACAAAGCCAAGAATAGAGATCGAATAAACCACGATCATTGTGATGAAAGGAACGCGTAACCGCCGTAGAAGCAGATAAAAGACGTTATTCATGATTTAACGACGAACAACAATCGTCTCAACCACGAGAAGTATCACAGAGATAACGTTAGCGAGCAGTGCACCTCCTGAAAGAGATACGACACTCGACATCATCGAGTCGGTCATACCGCCACTAATTTGCTCGGCAAAACCCCAAAGAATAGCCGCAATCACTAATTGCAAATCGGCGACTAAACTCGTGGCCAACATTAAAGCACCCAAATGAGTCCGGTCTCCAAACTTCAGGACCGTACAGATCATACTGACCACCAAAGCCGCAAATAGCTCAAAGACGTTATGATGAATTTCCTGATCTATCTCACCGAGAAAAAAGCCAAAATTCAGCGTCAATGCCAATACGATAAAGAAAGCAAAAATCACTTTTTCACGATTCATCAGAACATCCCTTATTTCACTAAAACAAAGCTATCATGCACACTTACCAGCCGATTGTATCGACTGTTGATAAATATGGCTATGCTGATTCACGGAACCAGCCAGATAAGTTAATGTCTATTGGCTGATTACTCCAAACAGGGGTAGCTATTTGATTTCATTCTGAGTTTTGAGGACTGTTTAATGCGCACAGAGCATTTTTCACTAGGAAAGTTAGTTACTTCATTAGTTGTTGTTTTTTGCACGGCGTCTTATTCCTATGCCTCTGACATCACCAAAAGCCAGAATGATATGCGTGATTACCAGCCAATCACGCTAAAGAATGGTTTAAATGTATTACTCGTATCAGACCCGGGCACCGACAAAGCCGCCGCATCGCTTAATGTAAACATAGGCTCTGCAGCCAACCCAAAAAACCGTGCAGGATTAGCACACTTTCTTGAACACATGCTATTTCTTGGCACTGATAAGTACCCTCAAGCGGGTGAATACCAAGCATTCATTCAATCTCACGGCGGCTCACACAATGCATTTACTGCATTAAAAAACACCAACTACTTTTTCGACATCAACGCTGATGACCTTGAACCCGCTCTTGATCGCTTCTCTCAGTTTTTCATTGCGCCGCTCTTTTCTGAAGAGTATACCGACCGAGAAAGACATGCCGTCAACTCTGAATACAGTGCAAAGATAAGAGACGATGGACGCAGAGCTTATGCCGCGACCCAGCAAGCGATGAACCCTGCTCACCCCGCAAGCCGCTTTGCTGTTGGTAATCTTGATACGTTACCCAATGATAAAGAGGGAAGCCTGCGAAGTGATTTAATCAACTTTTATCAGCAGTATTACTCTGCAAACCAGATGACTCTTGTCATTATAGGTAAACAACCCTTAAATCAGCTCGAGTCAATTGCCAAACAATACTTCTCAGCCATCAAGAATAACAACGCGCCGACTTTTATTATTGAAGAACCTCAGTTCAAACCTGCTGATCTTCCACTTGAATTAACCATCAAGACACTCAAAGACACTCAGTCTCTAAGCTTAAGCTTTCCCACTCAAGCCAATTTACCCTTTTGGCAAAGTAAACCTCTTTACCTACTGAGCAGCCTTATTGGTTATGAAGGAGAGGGAAGCCTATTAGCTTTGCTTAAAGAAAAAGGCTGGGCAACCGGTTTAGGCGCATCGCCGGGACAAAGTTTTGCATCTGAATCTAGCTTCCATATCCAAGTAAGCTTGACTCCTGAAGGCCTTAAACACACCGACGAAATAGTTAGCCTATTCTTCTCATTTATACAGAGCATTAAAAAAGAAGGTATTAGCCAAGCGATCTACAACGAAGAAAAGCTGCTCAATGCACAACAATTTCGCTTTTTAGCGGAACAAGAGCCTATACACTACGACACACAATTAACTCAAAGTATGCAGGACTTTTCGCAAAAAAATTGGCTGGATGCACCCTATATACTTGAACAATACGACCTTGATGTCATCAATCAGTTTATTCAAGCCATACGTCCTGACAATATGGTGCTATCTGTTAAGGCCAAAAACCTAGAAACCAATATTACTGAACCCTACTATGATAGCGACTATAGCATTAATCAGATTAGTGCTAGCCGAATTAAACACTGGCAACAAGCCGAGCTCATTAATAACCTGCATATTCGCAACCCTAACCCTTTTATTGCCGAAAATACTGATCTACAGCCTTTAACTGAAGACCTGCTAAAGCCAATACAATTAGACACAAACAAGCCTGGAGTAACCTTATGGCAACTCCAAGATACGACATTTAAAGTCCCAAAAGCAGACTTATACTTCACACTGTTAACACCACTCGCCAGGAATGGCGCAGAGGTAACAACGGGACTCAATCTATACACCGACATGGTGAGCGACGAGTTAAATAAATCTCTTTATGATGCTGGAACAGCAGGATTAAGTGCTCGTATTTATGCCCACCAGCGAGGCATCAGCGTTCGTATCTCTGGCTTTGATGACAAAATTGAGGTGCTAAGTAAACTCATAGCCAGGACTCTTAGGAAGCCCGAGTTGTCTCAGGCTCGGTTTAATCGAGTACTACAAGCCTACCAAGAGCAACTCAAGAATTCAGATAAAGACAAACCCTACAACCAGCTTTTCCGTGTTGGTTATGAAGTACTGATGCATAACGCTAGTTTGGACGAATTACAGAAAACAGCCAACGGTTATTCATTGGAAAAACTTTCATCGCTTATAGAGCAGTTATTTAAATCAACAGAAGTACGAGTGCTGTCTCACGGAAACTTAACGGCATCTCAAGCTAAAAACCTCACAAACTCTCTAATCCAAGAACTCCAACCTATACACACGGCACAAGTCGCACCGCAAGTCGACATACTGCGTTTAGAACAAGATAGCGTATTAACAAAGACTCTGGATATTGAACACAACGACTCAGCTACCATTTTGTATCTTCAAGGTGATGACCAGTCCACTCAAACGCGAGCTGCAACAGCACTATTAAGTGAAATTTTATCTGCTCCTTTTTATACACAGCTGCGCACTGAGCAACAACTGGGTTATATCGTATTTGCAACACCCATGCCGCTTAGAAAAGTCCCTGGAATAGCTTTTATTGTTCAATCTCCAGCATCGAGCCCTGAAGCAATTTTGGAAAGCATGCGAGGTTTTCTGAGTAACTTCAGAAGCCAACTAGAAAAAATACCAAAAGAGAAAATGGCACAATTTAAAAGCAGTGTAGTGGCTAGAATTAACGCCCAAGAACGACAACTCCAAGAACTAAGCAATCGATTCTGGCAAGAAATTGATCAGGATAATACGGCGTTTGATACTCAAGAAAAACTAACTCAAGCAATTAACCAATTGAACAGTAATGATTTAGTTAACATTTATGACCAGTTGCTATCCCGACAACTGGTGCTACAAAACACAGGAGCAGGTGCTATGCAAAGCCTTGCATCCGATGCAACAGCGAAAACATCCGCCAGTACGAAAAAATAAGTTAGTACACAAGTACGAGCTTAATATGATAGCGCTTATTAAGAAGGCGGCTTAAGTAACAAGCCGCTTTATTGACATAACTAGGGTTTGGGAACCACAAATTGGCGACGTTGCTGGGCGTCTTTAGCCAGCTTACATGACTCAGGTTCCCATAAGCATTTCTCTGCTTCTTTATCATCGAAGATACGCTGAAACACAGCGTCTTCACCTTTAAGGTCTGACTTTGAAAGCACTTTACCCGCTCTATACTCCCTTACCAGCGGTAAAGGCGAAGGAGCAATCACTGTCGGCGGAGGTAAATCAGAAGGCTTATTAATATAAGCAACTTCATACATGGGTTCTGAATCAAATACGCCACGTTTTTTCCTATGATAAGCCGTTTTACCATTGTCCACACCTTCAGCATAACCACGAGGTGAAACAACTTCATACGCAATCAGGCTATTGTCTGAAACAATAGGACCTTGTGCTTGTGATATTTGAGTCAGCAAAACTAACCCTATAGCCAAGCCTGACAGCCCTACTTGTTTCACCACGTAACATCCATTGGGTATATAGATTCCGCGTAAATCGCTAACTCTTCAAGAATTTCTCGTTGCGCAGTAGCAAGATTCTGATCTTGATATAAGCTATTCAAATGTTCGTAAAATTCTTTCATTGTTAATAATCTCCGCTTATCTTTCACTAACAACTTATCACTACGATATTGTTCCCATTGTGATTGTTGCTCATCACTCAGTGTCCACGGGTAGTTGCGGGCTCGGTAGCGAAGCAACATCTCTTCTAATCGAGGGTCTTGAAATGCGAACTCCAGCTCTGCCAGCGTGTTAGGATCGCTTTCACGTACCTGCTGCATCATTTTTTTATCGGTATCATTAAAGAAACCGCCCGAATACAGCATATGGTCAGGATCACCATCCGATTCAAAATTATCTTCACTTATTACATCGGCTAACTTTGACTTTAATTCAGGATAATTTCTTAAAATAGCTAAATGAGCTCGACATTCATCACCAATAATCGCAAATCGAGCAGCCTCCTCTTTGTTCAACATACCGGCAGGCGCCAAAATCGGGCACTTGTTAACATGCACCTGTTTTAAGGCAATGGCTGGATCAGCATCTGTACGCTCTTTATTAGGAAGATACATATAGTGTCTAATATCTTCCACTGACAAAGTCAGTAACGGTGTAGGATCTACCCGTAAATCCCACACTAACGTGCTATTTTTATTAACAGGGTGCTGCACTATTGGAGCGACTATCGCTAAGTTACCCAATAACGCTGAGTATCTTGATGAAACATGGAGCACAGGCTTCATTGAAACCACATCTAACATACCCTGAGCTGAAGCTTTACCTTTTTTAGACAACACAAATTCGTATAACTTTGGTTGCTTCTCTTTAATCAATTTAGCCATAGCAATCGTGGCATAAACATCAGAAAGCGCATCATGCGCATGCCCATGATCAATACCATTGGCCTTAGTGAGATCTTCAAGCCGTAAACTAGGAGTACCGTCTTCATGCTCTGGCCAAACAATACCTTCAGGACGCAAGGCACGAGTCAATCGCAACATATCGATAATATCCCAACGCGAACAAGCGTTTTGCCATTCACGGGCATAAGGATCGAAAAAATTACGATACAAGGTGTAGCGCGTTACTTCATCATCAAAGCGAATACTGTTGTAACCCACACCGCATGTGCCAGGCTTAGCAAATTCAGCATGTATTTGGGAAATAAACTCAGCTTCACATAAGCCTTCGCGAATTGCTTTTTGAGGTGTAATCCCGGTTATTAAACACGCTTGAGGGTGAGGCAATACATCGTCTGCAGGCTTGCAGAACAACATAATAGGCTCATCAATAATATTTAGGTTTTCATCTGTACGAATACCAGCAAATTGTACCGGGCGATCTCTTTTAGGATCGATACCAAAGGTTTCATAATCGTGCCAAAAAAAAGTACGTTCCGCAGTCATTGTTTTCAAATATCCGTGATAAATGCTAAGTAAGCAGGCTATAATAACAGGCAAATAGTACCAAGTATGATAGGGAGGATTACATATGCTGACCAGTCAAACAACTGAACATCGTTGTCCATGTGGATCAGGAAAGCCATTTGCATTTTGTTGCGAGCCCTATATTGAAGGTCAAAAACTAGCACCAACTGCCGAGCTACTAATGCGTAGTCGTTATACCGCTTTTGCTCTAGGCGCCATTGATTACCTTATAGATACGACTGCTCCTGAAAAACGAGAGCTTATAGATCGCGCAATTATTGCCGAACAGGTTCAATTTACAACATGGACTGGCCTGAAAATACTCGACAAAGAAGCCGGACATAAAGAAGACTCTCAAGGCATGGTCGAATTTGAAGCAGCATTTGAAACCGAAGAAGATCAGTGTGTTTTGCATGAACGCTCAAACTTCTTCGCCAAAGATGGCCAATGGTTCTATGTAGACGGCGAGGTTGAAGTCAGACCCGCAGCTTAATTAATAAGAGCATTAACAAAACAGTTTAATCAGGTGATTATAAACGCCCCTGATTAAACTTACTCGTCAAGACTTTTACTGACCGCTTCAAGCTCTTAGAATAAGTCTCCCCCATTCACCTGGATAACCATCATCCAGTTTTGCTAATACAAGAAACCGTTCATGTTATCGAATTTTTTTAAGCCTAAGTGGCAACATACCAACCCAGTTATTCGTTTGAACTCCGTTAAAAGTTTGAGTGACGAATCTGATGATCAATAC
>JAWUYS010000056.1:0-27384 GCA_034110685.1 Neptunomonas sp. | reverse complement strand
AAATTTCATAAAAATCACTGCAGCGCCACATAACACGCTCCAGTGTTTTGCAATGTAAAATCGCATGACACATCATTCGAAATGTTCCATTGGGCACTTTACCGCCACTAATCATGCCAAAGGATTCGTCTTGAGTAATCCAGATAATACGTTGATAAAGTTGCCAAAATTTATGCGCAGGAAACTCAGTCTGGTCTTCAATTTCATCAGGACTAATGCCGACATGTTCAAGCAAGCTACTGACTTGATAGCCCTGTGATTCAGCATGACCAAGCAGGTGCTTCACATACCCATTTGGCACCGTTATTTTGCGCTCCATGATAGCTCCCTGAAAAATATGTCTCTTATTGTTATCGTTTTTGTCACTCTTTTTAGATATTAGAAGCACTACTGCCTTAAGTCATGCCTTCTTTTGTCAGTCAATCTGGCGTGAATTGTTATTGTCGTATTGAGTTACAGTGTAGATGATTCTAATACAAGCAACACTTGCAAAAATGTCGCTTAAGTTCAACAAGTAAAAGATGTAAAAAAATGGCTATCTCTAATAACTTAGTATTAGCATTTACAGAAAATGCATCCATACTGATATATAAGATTTAGCATATATAAGCCGCTGCTAAAAAAATAACAATGCAAGGTGAACGAAATGGCAATGATTACCACCAGAGAGACAAAAGACCCTCTGCTGAACTCCCGACTACTAAACCGTAAAATACTACCCGCTTTATTAGCAGCCACCCTTGCAGGTCAGGCTTATGGAGTTGAATTCCAACTGGGCGAAGTAGAGGGGCGTTTTGACTCCCAACTTTCGGTTGGTGCTAGCTGGCGTATCAATGACCCGGATACCGACTTAATATCAGAACCCAACGGTGGTAGAGGTTTGGGTTCGGGAAGTTTTGATGATGGTAATCAAAACTTTAAGCAAGGTGAAACCTTCTCTAAAATCCTTAAAGGCTCACACGAGCTTTCATTGAGCTATAAGAATGTAGGGGCTTTTGTACGAGGTAAATATTGGTCAGACTTCGAGCTAGAAGATGGCAGACGCGGTCACGGTCATACTGAAAACGGCTATGCAGCTAATGAGCAGCTTGACGATAATGGTTTCAATGATTTTGCTAAGTTCTCTGGTGCCGAAATTTTAGATGCCTACGTTTACGGATACTTCGACATAGGCAATATGCCACTTGATGTACGCTTAGGACGCCAAGTAGTTAACTGGGGTGAAAGCACATTTATTCAAGGCGGCATTAACGTCATCAACCCATTTGATGTAAGCGCATTTCGCCGCCCAGGGTCTGAAATAAAAGAAGGCTTATTACCCGTTAATATGGCATTTGCATCCTTAGGTGTAACCGACAACTTAAGCCTAGAGGCGTTCTACCAAATTAGCTGGGAGCCTACGGTTGAAGATGGCTGCGGTACTTATTTTTCTGCAAACGACTTTGCGGCAGAAGGCTGTAACGGTATTCGTGTAGATCAAGGAGCACTCAATGGTGTTGCCGATAGCACATATTACAATTTCCTCACTGCCAACGTTGTAAACCGTAACGCTAACGGTAAGCGTGATGCTAAAGATTCAGGGCAGTTCGGGTTTGCATTACGTTATTTAGCCGAAGATCTAAATGATACTGAATTTGGCTTATTCTTTGCCAGATACCACAGCCGTTTACCCGTTATTAGTGGTGTCAAAACCCCTAATCCTGCTAACCCCTTTGCATCCGAGTATTTTGTCGAGTACCCAGAAGATATAAAAATGCTGGGCGTAAGTTGGAATACTAACGTTGGTGAACTAGCTTGGTCAGGCGAAATAAGCCACAAGCGTGATGTGCCGATTCAGCTTAATGGCCCTATGCTAGTAGCCTCCATGCTAACCCTAGGCACCCAAGCAGGAAACCCTGCTAATGGCGCCGTTGTACCTGTTTTGGGCGCAGGGTTAGGTACTGACATCCCAGGTTACACCGCTTTTGATGTTACACAAGCGCAAACAACCCTCATTAAAACTGTCAACAACGTCATGGGCGCTAGCCGTTTAGCACTGGTTGGGGAACTTGGCTGGACACACATCCATGACTTTGACGAAAGCGCGTCCGCTCTAAAATATGGACGCAGTGGTGTATTTGGTTATACGCCAAGTGATGATGATGGCTTTGTCACACAAGACTCAGTCGGCTATGTAGCCCGTGCATCGTTAAGTTACCCAAATGCCATTTCAGGTGTCAGTCTCACGCCACAAGTGAGCTTCAAGCACGGCATCAGTGGCTATGGGCCACAACCTGGAGCCGCGTTTAATGAAGGACAGAAGTCTATAAATCTAAGCTTACAAGCCGACTACTTGGAGCGTTACAGAGCGCAGATCTCTTACACTAACTTCTTTGGTGGTGATTACAACGAGTTAGCAGATCGCGACTTTATCTCACTAAGTACTTCTGTATCCTTTTAATAAATCAGCGTGACTATGGAGTAACCACATGATATCGCATCCAAAAGCACTGCTGATCACATCAGCACTGGCGCTTTCCATCAGTAGCATTGCGCAGGCTGGCGTTTCTTCTCAAGAAGCGGCACGTCTCGGCCAAGATTTAACACCCATAGGTGCAGAAAAAGCAGGTAATGCTGCTGGCACTATCCCGGCTTGGACAGGCGGGCTAAGCACCTCGACTGATCGCTACACCAACCCATACGCTGATGAGAAACCGTTATTTACCATCACAGCAAGCAACGCAAACCAGTATAAAGACTCACTATCACCTGGGCAGCTAGCAATGCTGGCAAAATACCCTAATACATTCAAAATGAATGTTTATCCGACTCACCGCTCAGCAGCACTACCTCAGAGCATTTATAGCAACATCACAAAAAATGCCACCGATGCCGAACTAACTCAGCAAGGCAATGGTATCTCAGGTGCGACTGAAGCCATCCCTTTTCCGATTCCTAGCAACGGCTTAGAAGTAATCTGGAACCACATGACACGCTTTCGTGGCGGCTCGTTAGAACGAACTTTCGTGCAGGTTCCTGTTCAAGCAAACGGGAATTTCACAGCAGTAAAGATCAATGAGAAAATGTCGTGGCCTACTTACCTTTCAGAGCCATACGACCCTAAAAGCGACAACAATATTCTGTTTTACTTTGTACAAAAAGTTAAAGCACCATCACGCTTAACCGGGAATGTATTACTGGTCCATGAAACAATGAACCAGATTACGCAACCGCGCCAAGCATGGACTTATAATGCAGGGCAACGACGTGTACGACGTGCGCCGCAGATTGCTTATGATGCACCAGGTACAGCGACTGATGGGCAGCGCACCACCGATAATCTAGATATGTTTAACGGTGCACCCGACAGGTATGATTGGAATCTAGTGGGTAAGCAAGAGCTATATATTCCATACAACAGCTTCAAATTAGCTGATAGAAGTCTGAAATATAATCAGATCTTACAGGCCGGACATCTAAACCCTGAATTAACCCGTTATGAGTTACATCGTGTATGGAAAGTTGAAGCTACCTTAAAAGAAGGTGCTCGTCATGTTTACGCAAAACGCACCTTCTACATTGACGAAGATACTTGGCAAGCAGCCATTGTCGATCATTACGATGGACGCGGTGAGCTTTGGCGTGTAGGTGAAGAACACGAATTTCAATACCGAGATGCTAACGTGCCTTGGACGGTAGCAGAGATGCTGTATGACCTGCAATCTGGGCGCTATCTTGCAGGAAGCTTAACCAATGAAGAAGGTATTGGTTTTGATTTCACCAAGCGCTTCAGACATAAAGACTTTACCCCACAGGCCATACGTCGACTTGGTAAATAAGTAACACCTGAGCCCCGATTATATCGGGGCTTTTTTATACCTGAGCGCTAGCTGCTAATTTGTAGGTAGAACTAAGGAAAAAACACAAACACCCGCCTAGCTTCTTAGTAAATTAGGCATACATAAAAGGAGTAAACATAGATGATTTTCATACCAATGTAGTAGCACAAACAACCACTCCTTTGGCTTAACCACAAGCTATAGGTTTAACTAATTCAACTGAGGTTCATTTAGCTTAGATTTAAATGTTTCTGCGGAAGGAACTCGCAAACACATCACTTTAATAGGAAAACAACATGCCTACTCTCACTATCCAATACTTAATACGTACACTCATCGTCACTTTTGCCCTTTTAACAGGACCCCAAGCATTCGCGGCATCGGCCTGTAAAGGACAAACGAACAACGCCTGCAACCAAAATAACTCATGTTATTGGGTAGCCGGATATAAGCGCTCAGACGGAGCTAATGTAAAAAGCCATTGTCGTGCTAAACCAAAATCTTCTCTAAAAGATTCAGCACAAAAAACAACTAAAAAAGCGACATCAACTGCCGTCAACAAATCAAAGTCTGAGTCTGTTAAAAATAAAGCTGCTTTAGTCAGTAAAAAGACCACAGATAAAGCAAGTCAGAAAAAATCTAAAAACGCGGCAAAAAATAAGATTAAAGAGTCTGAGAAAAAAGCAGTAAAAAAATCATCTAAGAAAGATAAAAAGAGTGCTGCCAAAAAAGACGCTAAGAAATTAGCAAAAAAATCATCTAGCACTCAATAGCCAGCTTCTTTTCTTGTATATTCTGAGGGTAAGGCATTTTCTGCCCTCTTAATTCTATACTTATCGACATTTTCTTTGCATAAGCATTACAAAAAACTGTGGATAACCTCTGAGTATGTTCACCAAGGCGATGTATTGCACAATCGCACAGCATTGATTGTTTTTTATACAGCTATTAATTTTGTAATAAATTAGATGGCCTGACTGTTTTCCAATACTTATCATTCCAGTATGGATTATCCAACCTTGATTGAGTCACACCTTTACTAGCTGATGCATGCATAAAGTATTGATTACCAAGGTATATGCCAACGTGCCTATCAACAATGCCTGTTTTAAATAACACCAAATCACCGGGTCGAGCTGAACGGAGTGAGATCTCCTTTCCAACAACGGCTTGAGCTCTGGTTGTACGAGGTAAATAAAGATCAAATACTTCTTTATAAGTCATCGCAACAAAAGCTGAACAATCAATTCCCCTTCTAGAGTTCCCTCCATACTTATAAGGTGTTCCATTCCATCGAGAATAGTGTGCTTGTAACTGATTCTTAACAGGTGCGTACGCGGTTTCTGCCTGCTGGTAACTTTGCCCTGCACATCCAGAAAGAACAGCACAGACAAGCATATAACTAAGACCCGAGCACCTTTTACGTAAAGACTGAGTGTATAGTTCTAATAGTTTCGTCATTTATAACTAACCGTTGTGTAATTAATTCAATTACTCTTAAGCCTGCCTAATACGACCACCATGGAAATTCGCATCTTTGAGTACTTCATCAGTTCAGTATAGCTCTACATTAACAGAAGAAGCGCTCGATCTAATCGCGACAGCACTTTCCCAACAAGGCTATATTATATTAGAAAATGCCTTACCCTCTAAATTAGTGAGCAATCTATTAATTGCTGCAACCGAACAAGCGGCACAATTTAAGCCTGCAGGCATCGGGCGAGACAACCTGCACCAAGTAAATAAAGTCATAAGAACGGACCATATTCTCTGGCTCAGCTCATCAAATACTGCCGAATCAGCTTATTTGATAGAGATGGAAGCACTTCGTGAAGCTATGAACAAAAGGCTTTTCATGGGCCTTTTTGACTATGAAGCTAGTTTTGCACATTACCCCAGCGGGGCATTTTATAAAAAGCATCTAGATGCCTTTAAAGGCCAAACTAATCGAGTATTAACCACTGTTTTCTACCTCAATGACAACTGGCAAGAAGAGCAAGGTGGCGATCTGGTTATTTATAATACTCAGAGTGACCTCCCCCTTCACGTCAAACCTGAAGCAGGCACACTCGTTATATTTTTAAGTGATGAGTTCCCCCATGAAGTTAAAACAACTTATAGCGATCGCTACAGTATTGCAGGATGGTTCAGGGTTAATAACTCCACAATAAACCGAGTTGATCCCGCATATTAAATTTACTGGCACATTTCAACCTGCAGCCTTATTATTAAATAACAGGTTAATTACTGTTGATGGTAGCAATATTTCGCTACTGTTCAGGTGGCACACTTACAATGACTCAATAACTGCTGAATAAAACACTGAGGAAATGAAGGCATGGCTAAACTGACTGATATCAAAGGCATTGACGAAGCTTCTGCAGAAAAACTAAAAGCAGCCGGAGCGACTACGCAGGAAAGCTTCCTGACAGCGTGCGGTGATAAAAAAGGACGTAAAGAAGTTGCTAGTAACACAGGAATCGATGAGAAAGAGATTCTTGGTTGGCTAAACCGTGCTGACCTGGCTCGCGTCAAAGGTGTAAGCACCGTATATGCTGATCTATTAGAGCTTGCTGGCGTTGATACTGTTCCTGAGCTTGCTCAGCGCAACGCTGCCAACCTGCATGCAAAAATGGAAGAGTGCAACACTGAACAAGACTTGGCTGATAAAATGCCAACCAGCGCTCAAGTAGAAGAGTGGGTTGCTCAAGCCAAAGAATTGCCACGCGCTATTCACTACTAAGCTAGTATTTAATTAGTATTCCTAAACGACAAGCAAACCTGCTTGTCGTTTTGCTTTTCCTCTCTCCTAGATAACGCATTTCTGCTAAGATGCACTCTGACTATGAATTTTCAGAGAGTAGCACACGGTGTTCACAGACTTTTCCCTTGATACTCGTTTGCTAAAAGCACTCGACGCACTATCTTTTAAAAAACCAACTGACGTCCAGAATGCAACGATGCCAGCAGCTATCGCTGGTAAAGATGTATTGGTAACAGCCGAAACGGGTAGCGGTAAAACAGCCGCTTTTGCTTTACCCGTATTGCATGCATTACTCGACTCCCCAGCGCCGCAAAGCGGAGCACGCGTACTAATTCTTACACCAACGCGAGAATTAGCGCAGCAGCTAGCTAAGCACATTAGCGCTTTAGCTCAATTTACTTTCATCAAAACAGACACTGTCTGCGGTGGTGAAACCTTTAAACCGCAAGCTGCTAGGCTGAGAAAGAACCCTGAAATATTAGTTGCCACACCAGGGCGCCTCATTGATCACCTCGATAAAAGAACAATATCTCTAGATGATATCGAATACTTGATTCTTGATGAAGCCGACCGAATGCTAGATATGGGTTTTCAAGAAGATGTAGAGCGTATTTGCAATACTTGCCCTGAAAGCCGTCAAACAATGCTATTTTCGGCTACTTTAGCTCATGCAGGTATGCGCTCAGTTATTACCGCATCGATGAAAGAGCCTGTATCCATTAAGTTAAATAGCCACCGTGAAGTGCATTCCAACATTCGCCAACAAATTATTCTTGCCAACGATGTTGCGCTTAAGGATAAACAACTCGTTTGGCTGCTAAAGAACGATACATTTGAAAAAGCCATTGTATTTACTAATACAAAAGTGAACGCGACCCGTTTAAACGGCTACCTTAGATATAATGATATTCGTGCAGGCGTGATCCACGGCGACCTAACTCAAGAGCAGCGTACACACGCAATGGGGTTACTAGCCAGCGGAAAAATCAATGTCCTAGTAGCCACGGATGTTGTTGCTAGAGGTATCGATGTTAAAGGGATAGACCTAGTCGTCAATGTAGAGATGTCACGCAGTGGTGACGATCATACACACCGTGTTGGCAGAACAGGACGCGCTGGAGAACAAGGCGTGGCTATTTCTTTGATAAGCCCAACAGAATGGAACTTGATGTCTAGTATTGAACGATACTTAAAGACGCAGTTTGAACGACGAGTGATTAAAGGGCTCGAAGGTAGCTATGCTGGCCCTAAAAAACTAAAAGCATCAGGTAAAGCTGCCGGCACGAAAAAGAAAAAGCTTGATAAGAAAGCAACAAACGGAAAAACAAAAACAGTGAAGAAGAAATCTTCTGCTCGTCCAAGCGAACCCAAAAACCGAGTTGTTGTAGATGGCTTTGCTCCACTAAAAAGAAAATAGAGCGTAATGTTTTTAATGACCACCTATTACCATATTAGGTAATAGGTGCATCATCCTGACCGTCCATATGCTCATGACACAATGCAATAATATTATGCAGCGATTGTGGCTTAGACAGCCAAAAACCTTGAATATAATCACACTCGAATTGCTTCAATACCTCCAGCTGAGCAAGCTCCTCAACACCTTCAGCAATGACAACAATACCTAGTGCCCTTCCCATTTTAATAATAACTTCAACGAGTGTTCTATCCTGTTCGTCTATCAATAAATCCTGAATAAAACTCTTATCAATTTTCAAATAATCGACCGGATAATTACGTAAATAATTAATAGCAGAGTAGCCGGTACCAAAATCATCAATCGCAAACTGAACTCCGATGTCTCGTAATGAAGTAATTACACTCATACGAGCAGAGTTTTGCTCCATAAACAAAGATTCTGTAATTTCAAAAACGAATCTATGACTGTCCACCCCGTTTTCTTTGAAAATCCCCTTCCAGGTGTCGTAGGCTTTTGTAGAATAAAACTCACTAACAGAGCGGTTAACAGAAATTTTAACGTCAATATCGGCCTCTAAAAAGACTCGCATATCCTTACAAGCCTGCTGCAAAACCCAATTGCCAATATTAACGATAGAGCCAGTTCGTTCGGCTACAGGTATAAAAGCATCAGGCATCACCCAGCCTTTATCAGGGTGATTCCAACGAATCAACGCCTCACATTTCTCAATTTTATTTGTATTAATATTCAATATTGGTTGGTAGTAAAGCTCGAATTCATTTGCACTTAGTCCACGCAAAATATCAGCATGCATCAACAAATGTTGCTCGGCTTCTTCGCGCATACCCTCATTAAAGAAAAAATATGCATTTCGCCCAGCACGCTTCGCCGTGTACATTGCCTGGTCTGAGTGAAGTAACAACCCAGTAACATCCTGTCCATCAATAGGATACATCGCAATACCAATGCTCGCTGTCACTAAAAAAGGCCGCCCTCCTATCATGAAGGGTTGTTGAATTTTCTTTTGCAATTTCTCTGCGAGTAAATCAGCCTGTATAACATCACTTACATTACGCAAAACAAGTACAAATTCATCTCCACCGAGGCGAGCAATAATGTCCGAATCACGGGCTGAATGCTGTAAACGCTGAGCAAAATCAGTTAATAAATGATCTCCGGCACTGTGTCCAACACTGTCATTGATTTGCTTAAAGTGGTCTATATCAATAAAAAAAACTGCAAAGTCTAGTTTTTCACGACGCATCTCTTTAATCAGACTTTCTAACCTTTGACTAAAGAAATAGCGATTAGGCAAACCTGTCAGTGCATCAAAGTTAGCTCTATAGTTTGCCGTGGTTATCGCTTGTGCTTTTTGCTGATAAATAAGCACTAACAAAAAACCAGCTACGCCCATCAAAATGGCAATAAAACATGCGCCACCCCACAAAAAATACATTCTTTTTGAGGGTGCAGACCAACCATTTTCAGGCAATACAGCCAATTGCCACTCACCGTGTGGCAAAGTTATGTTTGTCATTACAGCATCAAGACCAAACGCTCTCTCAGACCCAAAAAACAACTCGCCATCAGAACCAGTGCCGTCTCGGCCTCTGATTCCCAGCATTAAGTTATAATAGTCTTCTGTAATCTCAGCAGCATCTAATAGCTTTTGGTAATCCAAAACAGCAGAGATAATCCCCCACAAAGAGGGTTCGTTAGGATTATTCAGATAAACAGGCAAGCGGGCTACTAGCGCTTCACCTCCTTGGATAAGCTCCAGAGGGCCAGAAAGTACTATTTTATTCAATTGAATAGCATCAAGTACAGAATGCACCTGATCTTTATTAGCGGTGTAATTCAATCCGATGGCCTGTTCATTACCTTCCAAAGGATAGATGAATTTAACAGTCAGGTCAGGGGCCAACGCAACATGGCGAATATGTAAATCATCTGATAAAAGCGCTTTCATTAGTTGATCAAATCTCGATTGATCCATTTCAGGATTAACCGTGATTTCTGCTTGCAAAGCCTTAAGGACAGAAAGGTTTGCATTGATTTCACCTTCCAAGCGGGCACGTATAATACCTACTTGGCTTGCGGCTCTAAACAACGCTTCACTTTTAAGCCTCTCAGCTTCGCTCTGAATAAATAGAGAGGATACCAACAATACAATGAGGCTTATCGCGACAGCAGGCCAAACGGGGCTGCGCACTAGAATTTTTTTGAGGAAAGCGACGAAATCCATTATTCCTAATCCCTGAAATAATACGTAGATACAGTCAAATGAAAATAGCTTTTATATTTAGATTTCATTCTATCGTTTCTTTCTTATCAGTCTATAAGTTAGACGGTTGATTAAGTATAGACCACACCCCTTCAACATGACTAAAGCCGTACAATCAAGGCAATATAACAGCAAACTAACTCATATCCACGACTTTCCCAGGGTTCATAAGATTATCAGGATCCAGAGCGTGCTTAATTGTTTTCATGATTTCAACACCTGCCGGTAGCTCTTCAGCCAGAAAAGCTTTTTTCCCCTGACCAATACCATGCTCACCAGTGCAAGTGCCACCAGAGCTGAGCGCGCGATGAATAAGCCGTGTATGAAATGCATCGATTAGCGCCATTTCAGCTTCGTTTTCAGGGTCAACCGCAGGCACCACGTGAAAATTCCCATCTCCCACATGGCCTACAATAGGCATAGCCATACCCATATTTTTAATATCGGCAACCGTTTCAAGTATGCACTGGGCTAGTTGTGAGATGGGTACACAGACATCTGTTGAAAAGATCCGGGCATTTGGGCGCATGGCTCTGGCCGCATAAGCAAAATCATGTCTTGCCTGCCATAAAGCGGTTCGATCTTCAGTATTCAATGCCCACTGAAACTCGCTTCCCAGATTTTCATCAGCTAACGCCTTAACAATCGATGCCTGTTCAGCCACCCATGCTTGAGTACCATGAAACTCTAAGAACAGATGAGGTAGCAATGGATAGCCGGTACCGCTGTATTGGTTAACCGCACTGATGGCAGCGGAATCCAGCAACTCTATGCGAGCAATAGGCACACCCATTTGAATTGTTTCGATTACCGTATTAATAGCGCCTTCTATCGAATCAAAAGCACAGACGGCGGCAGAAATAGCTTCAGGAATAGCATGTAAGCGCAGGCTTATCTCACAGATAACTCCTAACGTGCCTTCCGATCCAATAAACAGACGCGTTAGGTCATAGCCCGCAGCAGACTTGCGGGCACGGCTGCTAGTTTTCACAATTTTTCCATCAGCCATTACAACAGTTAGTGCTAATACCGCATCCCGCATCGTGCCATACCGCACAGCATTGGTACCCGAAGCCCGTGTTGCAGCCATACCACCAATAGACGCATCAGCGCCTGGGTCTATCGGAAAAAACATACCTTTATCACGTAAATACTCATTCAACTGTTTCCGCGTAACACCTGCTTGTACAGTACAGTCCATATCTTCACTTGAAACACTCAAAATATTGTTCAGCAAAGACATATCAATACTCAGGCCACCATGGCATGCATTTACACCACCTTCCATGGCCGTGCCGGTGCCAAAAGGAAGCATCGGCATGTGATGACGCATGCAAATACGAGCAATTTCAGAAACTTCAGATGTGCTTTTAGGAAATGCAACCGCATCGGGAGGCGCTGGAAGGTGGAAAGACTCATCATGAGCATGATGCTGTCGAACACTATTGGACGTCTCTAAGCGCCCCCCCAATAATGCTTGTAGCTCCTTAATAGCAACCGTAAAAGTCCCTGACATCTTCCTACCTCACAATAAACTCAATAAAAACAGCTTAACAGAGGTGAGATAAGAACCAAAATGACTCTTTATAGAAACAAAAACGCCCATCAGATCTGATGGGCGTTAGTCTTAACGTTGCATTGAAGCTTAGCTATTTTTCGTCAGCCATGCTTCTAGATCATCAGCACTACCAACATGCTCACCATCAATAAAGACTTGAGGGGTCGTACCTTGTCCAGTTAAAGCATTTAAGCTTGAAAAACTAACGCCATGCTGTCCAAGTTCAATTTCTTCATACTTATAACCCTTACCCTGCAACGCTTTTTTAGCACGTGTGCAGTGCGAACATCCAGGCTTGGTTAATAAAGTAACACGCTTAGGTTGTTCAGCATTTGGGTTAATATAATTCAGCATAGTATCGCCGTCTGACACTTCAAACGGGTCACCCGGTAAATCTGGCTCGATGAACATTTTTTCGATCGTGCCATCTTTAACCAGCATAGAATAACGCCAGCTGCGCTTGCCAAAACCGATATCACTTTTATCTACTAACATATCCATGCCGGCGCTAAACTCGCCATTTCCATCAGGAATAAAAGTAATATTTTCTGCTTTTTGGTCTTCTGCCCAGCTATTCATAACAAATGTATCATTCACCGATATACAAACAATATCATCGATTCCATTCGCTTTGAAAACAGGCGCTAGCTCGTTGTAACGTGGCAGATGGGTGCTTGAGCAGGTTGGCGTAAAAGCGCCTGGTAATGCAAAAACTATAACATTTTTACCTTTGAACAATTGCTCAGTACTGATGCTTACCCAGTCGTTGCCCACTCGAGCAGGAAAAGTAACATTAGGCACAGCCTGACCTTCACGGTTATCCAACATCTATAATCTCCTGATTTGCTTATCGCTAATTTGTTGAGATCAACTATAGCTACACTGAGAGCATTACAAAAATTAATTTTTTCAAGCTTGTCGATAGCGATAAGCTATAGCTAAGCCAGCATTCAATAGTCCGCATCTAACTCGTTACCATTAAGTGATTGATACGAACCTAAAACTTATTTGAATTTAGGTTTAAATATTTGATTACGCTGCTTTTTTCGTAGCTGTGCACGCAACAGTACCGCACTTCTTTCTTTTTCTGTAACCTTCGTCCAATCAAGAATCTCCTGCAACGAACGGCTACAACCCAAACAAATGTCTTGCTCATCAAGACAGCACTGTCTTATACAGGGCGATTTCACTTTCTCTACATCATTCATAAGGTCAGTATAAAGCATAAAAAAAAGGTGCGTATTAGCGCACCTTTTATATAAAAAATTAAACTCAGTACCTAGTAGCGTTCACCCTACACAATAGATACCGGCTTACTTTAGCAATTTTTAATTTCGCGCTTTCAGCAAATCACGAATTTCGCTTAACAAAACTTCTTCCTTAGAAGGTTCTGGTTCAGCCTCAGGTTCTGCTGGAGCTTCTTCAACTTTCTTCATCGAATTGATAGTTTTCACAGCAACAAAAACAGCCCCTGCCACAATTACAAAATCAATAATCGTTTGTAAAAACTTACCGTAGTTAATGGCAACAGCCGCTGTTTCACCCACAGCTTCTTGCAGAACAAACGCTAAATCTGTGAAGTTAACGCCACCCATCATCACACCAATGGGAGGCATAACAATATCACCGACAAATGATGAAACGATTTTACCGAAGGCTACACCTACGATAATACCAACGGCCATATCCATCACATTGCCTTTAACAGCAAACTCTTTAAACTCCTTTAACATACTCACAGCATAGCCCTCAGATTATAGTTTTAGTAATACCATTGTGTTGCTTGGCGATGAATGCAGTATTAACTTACTGTTTGAGGGGCTACTGGCCAGAGTTGCTTCACCGGCTACTTTTTAAGGCCACCCATCATCCCTTGAATAGCTGCAGGAATATCTGCCGGCATAATAATGGTCTTAGCATTGTCTGATTTAGCCAGCGCTGCCATGGCATCCACGTATTTTTCACCCAGAATATACATCACAGGTAACTCATTACCTTGAATAGCTTCTGTCACACGTTGAATAGCTACTTGGCTAGCTTTAGCCAATACAACTTGTGCTTCTGCATCGCGTTTAGATGCTTCCAAACGTCCTTCCGCTTCTAAAATAGCAGCCGATTTTTCACCTTCAGCACGCGTTACTGCAGCACGTCGTTGACGCTCAGCAGCTGCCTGCTCTTCCATGGCGCTTTGCATCGTATCAGAAGGTGTAATGTCTTGTATCTCTACTGTTTTAAGCGTGATACCCCAGTCTGAAATATCGTCTGAAATAGCCGCTTTCAGTTTTGCTTTAATCTGATCACGCGAAGACAGGGCATCGTCCAAACCCATTTCACCGATAATCGAACGCAATGATGTTTGCACCAGATTCTGAATAGCCAGATTATAATCTTCTACACCGTATACCGCTTTTTCAGGCGCTACGATGTTAATGTACGCCACCGCATTCGCAATAATGACAGCATTATCTTTAGTGATGACTTCTTGTGAAGGGATGTCCATCACGATATCTTTTGTTGTCACTTTATAAGCAACCTGATCGATATAAGGCATAATTATATTCAATCCAGGTCCTAAGGTAGTGTGGTACTTACCCAAGCGTTGCACCACATTCTTACTTCCTTGCGGAACTGTTTTAACACCCATCGCTAACGTCAATATCACCAGAAACAGCAACACACCCGCAATCATCAAACCATCCATTTGTAACACTCCTTTCACCATTAATAGTTAACGTTTATCGACCAACAATGTATTACCAGATAACTCTTTGATAAATACCCGGTCACCTAAAACCACATCCACACTACAGATAAACTCCCATTCATCATCACCTAATACCGGTGTTGTAAATCGAACAAGACCTCGTGAATGCTCAGTAGGTGCTTTAATAACCTGCCCACTTTCACCGGCGATCGCTTCACGCGCAATTCCTGCTTTTGTACGGTCCGTCATTTTAGGCTTCAATAACTTAAACCATAACAATGCAAATACGGAGGATGCCACTGCCCAACAGAATAACTGCCAGCTTACGGCAATATCTGGATTTATGCCTAACAGCCCAGCGACCACAATACCGCCCAAACCGAACCATAAAATAGTAAAGCTCGGAATAAACATTTCCGCCGCCATTAAAAGCATTCCAAATACTAACCAGTGCCAGTAAAGTAGAGTCACCTCCATTGCACAAAAACTCCTATAATTTCCTAAAATAAGTAAGCAGACTAAGCGCCTAAAAGCACCCTAGTTGCTATTCACCACACTACTAATACTAGACTATAGTGGATGCTCTCAAGTTCCTAGCGAAGTGTTAGTTTTATCTTCGCTAATGTAAGCGGGCTCATATCCTGTTTCGCCCGCTTAAATAGATACCATAGCAACTGCCTGTCGCTATGGCTTAGCTACCCCCCACTCTCTTGCAGTAAGCAACATTGGTCAGCGTGCTCAGCACAACCGGTCTGTGCAATAGACGCGGCCTTTACGTGATTTTTATCAGGTGATGTAGCGGCGTCTTCTTTTGGCAAAGCAATAATGGTGTTGCCTTTGCGACATACACCTACATCAATCAATAAGCGCTCATCTAAGTGCTCCATAGATTGATAGGTATATTGCTCATCCAAACGCTTTTGCAGGGCTTTGTATCCGCTTACCAATAAGCTTAATAATGTCATGATTTATCTCCTCAGTTAAAAACTGCCAGAGATATCTTCGAAGGGAGGTAGTAGGGGAATCACTATCGGCCGCGAAGATATCCGCGGCCAAAAAATTTAGAACAGAGCCAACGGACAAACGAAAATTCGCTTCCAATGAATATTGGAGGCGGGAATTCGTACGACCGGGCACATCTTGATTAGGTTCATCAGATCCTGTTCTGTCAAAATAAAAAGTCTGTTTTCAAAATTAACAGTCTTTTCATTATTCATATAATTACTACTTGGTCACATATTAACCACCCAAAGGTGATGGTCCATTAAAGCAGCCTCCACAATGATGTCAACTATTATCAACGCCTATCGCTCAATTTAAGCATTTCCTGTAAACTCGGCGCTCATCTTTAGCTTTTTATCTTGCGTTTCTGCCCGGACGACTCATGCCCGCTTTCTCTGAATTAAATCTCTGCCCTGAACTACTCTTCACGCTTGATGAACTAGGGCACCACACACCTACGCCTATTCAAGCACAAGCCATTCCTGCGATCCTTCAAGGACATGATGTAATGGCTGAAGCACAAACAGGGACAGGAAAAACGGCCAGCTTTGCCGTCCCCATGATCGAGAAATTCGGTAGAGCTCCACAAGAGACGGAATATCACCATATCAGAGGATTAATCCTCACGCCTACCCGCGAACTTGCCATGCAAGTTGGTGATCATACACTCGCATACGGCCGCGCACTGGGAGTTCGTGTCATCTCCATCTATGGAGGCGTACGCTTTGATAACCAGATTCGCAAGATGAAGCGCGGCACAGATATTCTAGTGGCTACACCTGGACGATTACTAGATATGCTGGTGCAGAAGAAATTCTCACTAGAACAACTCGAAGTGCTTGTTTTGGATGAAGCTGACCGCATGCTAGATTTAGGGTTTATCCATGATATTCAGAAACTCCTAAAGTTCATCCCCCAAAATAAACAAACATTACTCTTTTCTGCCACTTTTAACAGCAACATTGAAGCCCTAGCAGAATCCTTACTGCGTGAACCAAAACGCATCAGTGTTTCCACAAGAAACTCAACCACCAGCCAAGTAAAACAAACAGCTTATGCTGTTGATAACCAAGATAAGTCTGAGATCTTGAGTTACTTAATTAGTGGCGGGAAATGGACCCAAACCTTGGTTTTTACACGCACTAAAAAACGTGCGGACCAAGTCACTGAGTTTTTACAAGCAGAAGAGATTAGCTCCTTAGCCATTCATGGCGACAAACTACAACGCGAACGCACACATGCACTCAAAGCATTTGCGGCGGGTGAGATTCAAGTATTGGTCGCAACTGATGTAGCTGCACGTGGCATTGATATTGAGTCGCTCCCTCGTGTTGTAAATTATGACTTACCGAATCAACCAGAAGCTTATGTTCACCGTATCGGCCGTACTGGACGTGCCGGCCTTACGGGGCAAGCAATCTCTTTAGTTGCTCCAGATGAAAGATGCTATTTAGCTGAAATAGAGACGTTAATTAATAAAAGAATCCCACTACAGCCCGTCCCTTTTATCGAAAACGGCAAGATAATTGATGGGAAACCTATCAAGGCCAGATCATCAAAAAATAAAAGCCCACAAAAAAGAAACATCAAACCTAAGCATCAATACCAAGCGCCTGAAGCGGAAAAACCAACAACACCAGCACTACGTCGTTCACTTTTTAATAAGTAATCACGCACTCAATACCGACTCAAGGATAGACCTTTAATGGGACTGTGGATTCCTTTTACCATTTTCGCTGCTTTTATGCAGTCTTGGCGTAATGCTTTTCAAAACAAACTCAGTAAAGAAGTCAGTACTGCGGGTGTCACGCTGGCGCGCTTTCTATATGCAAGCCCATTAGCGGCGCTGTATCTCTGGACACTTTACCAAGTAGAACCTGTCGCTCTTCCAACAGTCAGTAGTAATTTTTTGATCACGATTGTGTTGGCATCCGTGTCACAAATTATTGCGACGGCGTTGATGGTAAAACTATTTCGCCTCAGGAATTATGCCATTGGTGTTGGCTTAGCAAAAAGTGAAGCGGTGATTGCCGCCACACTAGGGGCTTTGTTCTTCGCGGCACCTTTGTCGTGGCTCGCCTGGAGTGGTGTCATTATTGGTGCGATAGCCATTTGGTTAATGAGTAATACGGGCTCATTAAAAGAACTTTCCTTAAAAACAATATCATTAGGTTTAGGCAGTGGATTAGCTTTTGCTTTGACCACGTTATGGGTCCGGGAAGCCAGCTTGATGCTAGGTTTACCGTTCCCCTACAGCGCTGCTTGGGTGCTACTCTGTGTCATTTCAACACAAACGGCCATTCTCCTCGTATGGCTGCTAATTAAAGAGCCTGCCACACTCAACGCTTTATGGCGGCGCCCTAAACTCACACTAACCATCAGCTTGTTCAGCTGCCTAGGCTCACTCGGTTGGTTTACTGCCATGAGCTTAGAAACCGTTGCGCTGGTTAAAACCCTCGGCCAAATTGAAGTCCTATTTACGCTCTTCATTTCGGCCCGCTGGTTTAAAGAAAAACTTAGCCAAAGGGATCTATTAGGATTAGCGTTAATTGTCTTGGGTGCAGCTTGTGTGATACTTGCTTAGGCTTGAGGGCTTTTGCGCTTCACATACAGTACTTTTTTAACCTTACTCACCACATTTCCATCTATATCACAGATAGCTATATCAAACGTGGGGCGATGCGCTGCCCCACTTGATGCTTTGCTCTTAATTTCATCTAGTTGTGCATCCGATAAACTTAAGTGAGCTTCGACTGTACCCCTAGCAGGTTTAACATACTCAATTTCTGCAGCCTGATCCCACACGATATATTCTTTGCCCAAGCGATTCATCAATATAAGCATCATTTGAGGGTCGACCATGGCGTACAAACTCCCACCAAAATGAGTGCCCATAATATTACGGTTATACCAACGTAATTTCATACGTACATGCATCTCACGCCACTCAGGGTCAATATGCATAATACGAATGCCAGCACCCAAATAAGGGCCATAAATATTCAGCGCGAATTTCAACGCCCGAGGTGACCACTTCATGTACTACTTCCCTATTTACTTACCTTGAGATGTATCAGCAGGTATTAGAACGACCTTTCCGGATGGACGCTCACGCATTCTAGCAACATATGCCAATAATGATGAGCCGCTCGTAAATAAAGTACCTACATGAGGAAGAGACGCCAAATAATCTAACATAGGCGTTAACAGCGCATCGGCAATGCTGTATTGCGCTCCACAAATAAATGCCTGATCAGCTAATTGCTTTTCTAACTGCACTAACATACTCAGCACACCTGGTTGAGCCTCGGCTACCTTATCCAAACGAATAGAGCCGTTATCTCCTTTAGGAAAAGCAAACTCGAGTAAATATTGTCGCACTAGCGCCTGGTCCACATAACATGAGATAGCTTGCGACCATTGATCCACAATTGCTCGCTGATAAGTCTCCGCAGGTTGAAGCACTGGGCCATCAAAAGCAGCATCGATATACCGGCAGATGGGCGCCGTTTCAAAAATCTGATTTTCACCATGCACTAATACAGGAATTTTACCAAAAGGATGCAGGGCTAGGTGGCTACTCTCTTTACGCTGAATGTCATTGCCATTAATCTGCATACCTATTTGATAAGTAATGCCTTTCTCTTCGCAGCAAAGCATAACAGTGCGAACCATCGTGCTGAACTGCGGCCCTAAAATCTGTACTTGAGTGTTCATTTAATATTCTCATTAATAATTGATGTGCCATCAATGTAAAACTATTCACAATATGTTCAAGAACATATTTTATTAATAATGCATACTGATTAAAAAACAGGAGGCGATAAACAATGGCCTGGAATAATGAGCACAAGAAGAAAACCCGAGAAAAAATTCTCACCAGCGCCGCCAAGTTATTTGCGCAGAATGGTTTTGATCATATTGGTATTAATGATGTCATGAAGGATGCGGGGCTGACACGTGGGGCTTTCTATGCCCATTTCAGTTCTAAAGCTGAACTCTATGCAGAGTCAATTATTACAGCCGCTATGAGTACTGGCCGTAAAACTGACCCACTCAATCCTGAAGCTCCGTCGTTCGATGGACTGATCAAAACCTATCTGAGTATGGAGCACAGACAAGGGGACCTTTTCCGCTGCCCTTTAGCCTTTTTGACAACGGATATTACCCAACGAGATGATCAAGTACGTGATGCTTATACGCGGGTATTTAAAGGCTTCGTCGATAATCTAGACAAGCACTCAGTACAACAAAACGGTGCTAAAGATACGACACGAAGCATGCAACAGGCTGTCATGTTGATTGGTGGTTTAGCCATTGCTCGAGCACTCAATGATGATGAATTAGCAAAAGAACTACTGTCATCTTGCCACACAGCATTAGCGCTACCCACTCTTTAGACAATCCTTAAGAATATGTGTATGCCTGATAACCTATTTGCTGCGCAGCAACACATTGCTGAATAGTCATATTAGTCTTGCAACATAAGAACAATCACCTATACACTAAGCAACAAATGTTGCGCTGCAATATATATTTTTTGCAGATAAATAACGAATCAATCAATATAGATTGGTAAGGAATTATTCTATGCTGTACCACCTACATCACACACTAAACCAATCTGTACAACCACTACATCTTTGGGCACAAGCGTGTAAGAAGCAGCTCAAGTTATCTTGGATGCAGCCTTTTTTAGAAGGCTCTATGACACGCACGATGCTGGCACAACTGGAATTGGTTATTCGTTGTACCGACAACTATGAAAAACCTGAGTTTGGCTTAACTCAGACGACGATCAACGGAGAGCAAATCCGTATCAGAGAAGAAGTACCCTACGCGCTTCCTTTCTGTGACCTATTACATTTTCGTCGTACAGGAAAATACAACCACCCTAAAGTATTGCTAGTGGCACCGATGTCTGGCCACTATTCCACACTATTGCGCGGCACCGTAGAGCACTTTATTCCTGACCATGAGGTTTATATTACCGATTGGCAAAATGCGCGCGACGTACCTGCCAACCAAGGTAACTTCAGCTTTGATGATTACGTTCGCTATTTGATCGAATTTCTAGAATTTTTAGGCCCAGACACTCATGTTATTGCTGTTTGCCAACCTAGCGTTCCAGCTATCGTTGCAGCAACCATCATGGCAGAACGCAACAACCCTAATGTTCCACAATCGCTAACGCTTATGGGCGGCCCTGTTGATACGCGGATCAACCCAACTGAAGTCAATGACTACGCTTCAGGTAAAGATTTAGAATGGTTTGAAAAAAACGTCATCAATACTATTCCTGCCGATTTCGCAGGTGCTGGTCAAAAGGTTTATCCTGGTTTTATCCAGCTTTCAGGCTTTATGAGCATGAACTGGAACAGCCATATCAAAAAACACTTTAAGTTCTTTGATGACCTTGTACAAGGTGATGGCGACAGTGCTGAAGCACACCGTGATTTCTATAACGAATATTTAGCTGTTATGGATTTACCCGCTGATTTCTACCTAGAAACCATTCGTAAAGTATTCCTTGAGCATCGTTTACCACGCGGTGAAATGCTGTTTGAAGGAAAACTAATTGATACTTCAGCTGTTAAAAAAACGGCTTTGTTAACTGTTGAAGGTGAAAACGATGACATCACCGGCAAAGGCCAAACAAAAGCTGCTCATGACATACTGAGTAACATACCAGACAGCATGCGTGAACATTACGTGCAGCCAGAAGTTGGCCATTACGGTATCTTTAACGGGCGTCGTTTCCGTGAAGAAGTCGGCCCTACGATTAAGGCATTTATTAAGGCACAAGCGCTGACACAAAAGAAACCTGAAGCACAGCCAAAAGTTCAACCTAAGGTACAAGCTCAAGAGCTACCTAAAGCAGAGCCAAAAGCACAACCTAAGGCGCAGGCTCAAGAGCTACCTAAAGCACAACCAAAAGCTCAACCTAAGGCGCAGACTCAAGAGCTACCTAAAGCACAGCCAAAAGCTCAACCTAAGGCGCAGCCTAAAGTGCTAGCTCAAAAACAACCGAAAGCTCCGACCCCGGCCGAAGCGAAACCACAGCTAAATAAAGTGTCTAACGCAGTGCTTGAAGCAATAAAGAATAAGCAATAAGCCAGCCATCTCTACCAAAAAAAACCGATCTATATGATCGGTTTTTTTTCAATTAAAAACTATTTATCTCAAATAAAGAATGCTTGATATTGCCTAGGCGTTATGGCCATTCGCTGTTTAAAATGTCGCTGAAAATGGCTTTGGTCAGCAAAACCCAGCACACCAGAAATTTCAACCAAACTATGCCCTTCTTGTAGCAACAGCTTAGCTTTTTTTATACGCGCATCTAACTGAAAAGCGTGCGGTGCCTGACCATATACTTGCTTAAAACTACGTATTAAGTGAAAGCGACTAATGCCCGCTTGCTTAGAAAACTCATCTAGCGTCAGATTTTCACCCAGCTGATCTTGGATAAGCTCCTGCACACGCTTCACAGAAACACTATCTGACTTAACGCTATTGGCGTGCTTCACGGCCAAATTAGCACCAAGATATTCTAATAACAACGACTCAGCCTGCAGCTGACTGTCACTGGATAACAAACAGTTAAAAAGCTCATCAAAATCCGAAAAGCATTGTTGGTTGCTATTATATGACGTTCGAAAAGGAAGGTAATCAGCCTCTTGATCGCATTCTAAGTCTTGCTGTAAGCGCTTAATCCATTGCGGATCAACAAATAGCATGCGATAAGACCAATCCCCTTCAAGCGCATTACAAGAATGCGCATCCGCAGGATTAATCGTTACGGTGTCGCCTGCGCCAATGCAGTATTTACTCTTCTGGTTATGATAGGTTGCAACACCTCGATCAATCACACCAAAGGAATATTCATCGTGGGAATGTGTGGCATAACACGCTGTTGAAGACTGTGCGCAACGTAACTCAATGCCAGGAAGCAATCTGCTTTTTTCAAAAAACAAACTACTATCCAAACGTTTATCTTGGTTCCTGTATTGAGCAGTTTTTTGATCCACTAAAGCCACCTTATCAACTCTGTAAAAACATCGTCACCACAGTACTGCTCAACAGTACTCCCATTAACCGATTAAACATAACTTGATGCCTATCATCCGATAAATATTTCCCTATAAAGTGCCCCAAGACTGCCCACGTTCCAACACCAAGCAAACACATAGAAAATGACACTAAGCAGAAAACCAGTAAATAGAAAAAAGCCGGATCTTGTGCCGATACAAACAAACTTACACCCGACATTGATACTAACCAAGCCTTAGGATTTAACCCCTGCGCCAATGCTCCTTCAATGAAACGTGGCGGGATTGTTTGGCTGGCCACATTAATATCAACAGGGTTAGCCGTAGCAATCTTAAACGACATATATAAAAGAAATGCTCCACCTATGTACTGCAAAACATCAGTTATTTGCGGAAATCGCAACAACACTTCATTCAGCCCAACACCCACAAGAAACACAATTAATGCATAGGCTACTGTCGCCCCGAGTACATGCGGTAGCGTCCTAACAAAACCAAAATTAGCACCCGCGCCGGTTGCTATAATATTCACAGGGCCTGGAGATATAGCACCTACCAGAGCAAAAACGATCATCGACAATACAACAGCTGCCATTACTACACTCTCTTTCGTCAATCCAAAAGCAAAGATTAGCCATTATCACAACATACTTATTGAACGTTCTTGCTGTGTGAACAAATAACATTACTCTAGCTAGCTACGCTGTAATCACCCTTAAGCTTGGGGCGGCCCGCAAACGCTGGCACCAAAAAATAACGGCTTATTTCAAACGGCATCATGGTAGCTACCAGCTTGTAGGGTTTTAACTCGGCTAATGAATAATACAATTGATCTAATGTCGCTTGCTTTTGGAAGCGCTGATACAACTCATCAACTTCTTGATTTAGCCGTGTAATGCTCTGCGTACTCAACAGACGACTGGTGGAATAAAACACACCCTCCCCCTCTTTAGCACTTATCGCTTGCTGAATAAAACGTTGATTAACCTTCACCAGTGTTTGGTGTAATGGGCCACCCAAACGCCACTTAATAGGGCGGCTCACCCGTAAGTGAACTTGGTCATTCTTCCCTAAACGAATCAGCTCTAATTTTTCTAACTCACGCAGATATAAATAAGCATCACTAGAAGATAACTGATTCTTTTGTGCGATAGTTTCTACATCAAACTGGCTTACCAGCAACATAAAAAATGACGTCAATCCGGGGTCATCTGCCAAGGCTTGTTCTATCTCAATTGATAGCTGGGTAGGGTCTGTTGTTCTGTTTGCATCCAGCTCTACTAACTCATTAATGCTTAGGCCGATTAAATCACAAATCTCAATAAGGCGACTGACCTTACAATCTTGCTCTTGAAACATCCGCTTAACGGTTGGCTCAGACAAATTCATCATCTCGGCCAATTCACGATAATGAATCCCCTGTGCTTTCAGTACCCGCTTCAACACTGCAAATAAACCCGAACGTTGCTTTTGCCCTTCCATCACACTGTCCTAAATCGAATAAAAAGAATCATATTTTAATACCTAACAACTAATAAATTGATAATAAAGATCAAATAGCTATTCTCACCCCAACATAACACGAGGATAAATAAATGCACACTTTACTTAAATCAACACTCATTGCTTCCCTTTTGATAAGCAGCCAATTATGGGCACATGACACGCTCACACAACGCTGGAGCATTGATAACCTAAATCAACCAGAGTCGGTGGTTGCTGATACGCGCAGTGATTTTCTTTATATCTCTAACATTAATGGCGCTCCCACTGAGCTTAACGGCCAAGGCTATATCAGCAAGGTAACGGCACAAGGAGAATTACTTGAGCAACATTGGGTAACAGGACTCAACGCCCCAAAGGGGATGGCTATCGTAGGCAAACACTTGTTCGTTGCTGATATGCAAACCGTGCACATGATCGATATTGAGCAAGGTAAGGTGATAAAACAGTTCGCCGCTCCCAAGGCAAAAATGCTGAATGACATTACGGCATCTCCGGATGGAGTTTTATATATCTCTGACTTTCTAGGCGGCGAAATTTATCAACTTCAGGATAATCAGTTAACCGCCTGGTTCAGTCACGAGCAGATCCCCTACCCTAACGGCTTACTATGGCATCAAGACCAGCTTTTAATTGGTAACTGGGGCAAAGCTATCAATCCGGACTTCACTACTCAAACACCAGGCTCCCTATATCAGCTTGATCCAAACACACTGAAATTATCTAGCGTCTCGTCGGGTACTGAGCTGGGTAACTTAGACGGCATTGTGGCAATCGGCAGTAGCTTGTATATCAGCGACTGGATTTCTGGAGAGTTATTCGAGCTAAACGGCAAAGAACGAAAACTCGCCCTCACACTCCCTAAAGGTTTAGCTGACATTGGCGCAACAGCAACATCACTCTATACACCGTTGATGATGAATAATCAGGTCATCGCGTGGGAGGTAAAGGATCAACCATAAAATACTAATGTTGGTTTAAAAAACTGTACTCTCTTGTTTACAACCCTGCTGCTGTACGATTAATCTTTGATCTCATTCATGTTTTTCGTACACAACAGGGAATCAATTCATGAGCCAGATCCACTTGCACAGTATTCACCAGCACCCCGTAAAATCCTGCGCTCCCATTGAGCTCAGCCGTGGCTGGATAGATGAACTTGGCTTAAGCGGAGACCGCCGTTACATGGTTGCTGATGAAAATGGCCTGTTCATGACAGCACGCAAGTACCCTAAACTCACCCAATTAATGGCAACGCCGTTTAATGGAGGTTTAATTTTAGCCGCCCATGGCGCGCCAACTCTGGCATTACATGAAGCTGATTATCGGGATGATTACCGAAAAACAGAAGTCTGGAAGCAGCCATTACAAGCACAGCATTGTGGTGTAGATGCTCAACAATGGATAAGCGCATTTTTAGACACCCCTTGCCAGCTGTTATTTTTTGGCGAGAAAACAGAGCGCCCTATTAAAGACTTCACAGAACAACAAGTCAGCTTTGCCGATGGCTATCCGCTGTTACTAACCAGTACTGCGTCACTAGATTGGCTACAAGAGCGCTGTCCTGACTTTATCGCCATGCAGCAGTTTAGACCTAACTTGGTCGCTAATGGCAACCTCCCTTTTGCTGAGGATAACTGGCAAGAGATTCAAATTGGTGAGGTACGCTTTACTGTTCATTCGCCTTGTGAGCGCTGTAAGCTCACGACCTTGCCACCTAACTCTGTCAAGTTCAACCCACACCAAGAACCGTTACGCACCATGCTCAAATATCGTCGCGCGCACAAGGGTGGAGCATTGTTTGGACAGAACTTGATTGCACAGAACAGCGGTGTGATTGCAGCAGGCATGCCCATAGAAGTTATTAAACAAGCACCTGTTGATATTATTCGCGACATTGAATGAAACACACAAACCTGACCTTAGATCTTCGCAGCTATAGTCATGAAGCTAAATCCCACCAGCACGACTACCATCAGCTGGTGCTTCCTATCGCCGGGCACCTTGCCATGAATATCGGCAACCAAGAAGGACATGCGTCTCCCCAGCAAGCCGCTGTCATTAGTGCAGGACAAAACCATGAGTTTGCGGCTTCGGATATAAACAGCTTTGTGGTTGCCGATGTTCCAGCCGCTCTTGCGCCTGAGTTGGAAAAACTGCCCGCCTTCATTCCTCTTGACGGCGCTCTGGCGCATTACGTCACTTTTCTGCACCAAAACCTGTTACTCAAACAGCAGAATACGAGTAGCGAGCGCCAAATGCTTTTACTACTCATTCAACTATTACAAGAGCGCTTTGGCACAGCAATACAAGTAGACCGTCGTATTGAAGCAGCGATAAGCTACCTTGACCATCGTTTTAACGAGACTATATCTGCAGCAACGCTAGCGGCCGTAGCTAACCTTAGCCAACGCCAACTCAATGAACTGTTTCGCCGCCAACTCGGTATGACACCACAGCAATACTTAATTGAGAAGCGCATGCAGCAAGCATGGCAGCTACTAGAAACAACAGTCTTGAGCATTCAACAAGTAGCCGATCGTGTAGGATATAGCAGCCTTTCAGCATTCAGCGATCGATTCAGAAAGCACTTTGGGCACTCTCCGCGCCACTTTCGCCAGAGCAATAAATAGTTTACCTGTATTAATAAAGAGCTCAGCGGTACTAATAAAGTGCCCAGCTGTATTAATAAGGAGCTCAGTCATACTAATAAAAAACTCAGCCAGATCGACAAAGAATTCAGCGGTATAAGCAAAGACGCACCCTCTGCTCTGCTCATACACTAATACCCCTCATAAGTTTGGTTATTGGTGAAAGCATGCCCCTCGCACTCTCTCAAGCGCTATCTCAAGTACAGCGCGCCACCTACATAGGTTCCATATCTATTATTCTGTGGGGAGCACTCGCATTATTTACCCGCCTTACTGATGGACAAATACCCGCTTTTCAAATGATGGCGATGACCTTCGGTATCGCTTTTGCCTTGATGAGTTTACGCTGGTGGTACCAAGGGCATCTAGGCTTGCGCCATCTTCGACAACCCAAATTGGCGTGGTTATTAGGCGTAGGTGGCTACTTTGGTTATCACTTTTGCTACTTTGTTGCGATGACAAAAGCCCCTGCGGTTGAAGTCAGTTTGCTGGCTTATCTCTGGCCACTCTTAATTGTGCTATTCGCTGCTCTGCTGCCAGGAGAGCACTTTAAACTGAAATGCTTGATCGGGGCTCTACTCGCTTTATGCGGCTGCGGGATACTGATTGGCAAAGGGGGTGTTGAGTTTCA
>JAWUYS010000055.1:0-19132 GCA_034110685.1 Neptunomonas sp. | reverse complement strand
AATGTATACAACATAGCTGTCATAGGAAGGTTCACAGCTCGCCCAAGCGCTAAGGCAGCTAATGCATTAGCAACATTATGACGACCCCGCATTTTAATATCACAGCTAGGCAGTAGCTTTTCATGACCAATAGCCAGCCATTCAACACCAGACTCTTCTAGTAAACCAAAGACCTTAAAGTCAGGCTTACTCAGCCGATAACCAAGTAACTCAACATCTTTTGGAAGTAGCGGATGTGTTAATGGGTCATCACGATTTTCAACAGCAGACACACAACCACGAAAAATGCGGTGCTTCGCTTGATAGTAGCCTTGCATGCCATCGTAACGATCCAAATGATCAGGGCTGACATTCAACACTGTCGCAACTTGAGCTCGTAAATCGTGTACCGTTTCCAATTGAAAACTTGAAAGTTCTAATACATATAAAGATTGCTCACCTGCTGCCAACATATCTAAAACTGGCAGGCCTAAATTACCGCCAACACCTACATCAATACCTGCCGCTTTCGCCATTTCACCAACGAGCGTTGTCACCGTGCTTTTTGCATTTGAGCCCGTGATAGCAACAATCGGGGCACTCACTTCACGGCAGAAAAGATCAATATCACCAACCAGAGAAACGCCACTAGCAACCGCCTCTTTAATTGCAGGTAGTTGCTGAGAAACACCCGGACTGAGCACAAGCTCGCTGGCCTGCATAAGATACGCAGGATCTAGTTCGCCTAAATGCAGATCTACATCAGGAAACTCAGCCCTAATTTGTTCTAAATTCGGGGGGATATCTCGTGTATCAACAAGCGAAAACCGAAAACCTTTTTTAGCCAAAAAACGTGCACAGGAAAGCCCAGTCTGCCCTAAACCGATAACAATTTTTAACTGGTCTGATGTAATTAATGACATCTTATATCCTGATTACCTATTCTTGACTGCTTATTATCTACACGTAACAACTAACTTTTAGAGCGTAACTTCCAACATTTCTTAACGCACTTTCAACGTAGCAAGGCCTACCAATACTAAAATAACGGTAATGATCCAGAAACGAACAATCACCCTAGGCTCAGGCCAGCCCTTAAGCTCAAAATGATGATGGATAGGCGCCATTCTAAATATTCGACGCCCTGTTAATTTATAGGACGCTACCTGCAAAATAACGGAGACGGTTTCCATAACAAATACTCCGCCCATAATCACCAATACCAGCTCCTGTCGCACAACAACAGCAACAGTACCCAATGCAGCACCTAAAGCTAGCGCACCACCATCACCCATGAATACCTGAGCCGGGTATGTGTTGAACCACAAGAAACCTAACCCCGCCCCAACAATCGCACCACAGAAAACAATGAGTTCACCTGAGCCCGCAATGTAGGGAATATGTAAGTAATCAGCAAAACGAATATGTCCACTAAGGTAAGCAAACACAGCCAATGCCCCTGCAACCATAACCGTTGGCATAATAGCCAAGCCATCTAAACCATCGGTCAAGTTGACAGCATTGGAAGTACCTACAATCACAAAATAGGTAAAAACAATAAAGAAGATGCCCATATCAATGGCGACATCTTTAAAAATAGGAACGATTAACTGTGTTTCAGCGGGGCTTTGCGCCGTGAAATACAAAACAAAGGCGGCACCCAATCCACCGACAGATTGCCATAAGTATTTCCATCTTGCCGGCAAACCTCGGGAGTTTTTTTCAACTACTTTACGCCAATCATCCACCCAGCCAACAGCACCGAAGATTAGTGTAACGATCAACACAATCCATACATAACGATTAGATAAATCAGCCCATAACAAGGTACTGACGGCTATCGAAACAAGAATCAAGGCTCCACCCATCGTGGGGTTTCCTGCTTTACTTAAATGTGACTGAGGGCCATCGTTACGTACTGACTGGCCTATTTGCTTATCTTTCAAATAGCGAATTAGTTTTGGGCCAATAAATAGAGAAATAGCCAACGCCGTCAATACGCCTAAAATGCCTCGCAATGTTAAATACTTGAATACCGCAATTGCTGAAAAATGCTCTGATAAATAGTCAGCCAGAATTAACAACATTGTCTTTTATACCTCTTCCGTTAATCGGGTCACGACTTTATCCATCCCAGCACTACGGGATCCTTTTACTAAAACAACCATATTTTCATGCAACCTAGGAAGAACCCTGTCTATTAAACTTTTCTGATCCACAAAGTGCTCAGCTAATTGCTGAGAAGCCAAACTATTCGATGACTCAAAACCCTCGACAGCCGCTTTACTCAAGGGGCCCACTGCTAATAATTTGTCAATGTTATGCTCAGCAGCAAACAGACCCACTTCACGATGCATTTCTTCTGCATCAAGGCCTAATTCGCCCATATCGCCTAACAAAAATATTCGTTCACCCTTTAATTCTTCTAACGTCTGAATAGCTGCTTTGACAGACCCTGGGTTAGCGTTATAACTATCATCAATTATTCGAGCGCCATTGAGTCCAGGTAAGCTGCACATTCGGCCTTTAACGGCGCAAAAACGCTCTAAACCTGCAACAGCTAGTGGTAATGGCAAACCTGCTGCTACCGTTAAGGCAACGGCCGCTAATGCATTCATGACATTATGGCGCCCCATTACATTTAACTTCACTTTTTCAGACGTTTCGTCATGTTGCACAACAAAACTGTAACAACCGTTATCTAAAATCTGTACATCAACAGCATTAATATCAGCGTTGGAATCCATGCCAAATGTTAGCAACTGCTTGTCAGCAACACGCTGAACCCATTGATTGGCATGCGGGTCGTCTAGATTGACAACAGCAATACCAGTAGGGCTCAAACCGTCGTAGATTTCACCTTTTGCTTCAACAACACCTTGCAATGACCCGAAACCTTCAAGATGCGCTCCCATAGCATTACTAATTAAAGCAATATCTGGGTGTGATAAATCTGCTGAATAAGCTATTTCACCCGGGCCACTAGCTCCCATTTCTATAACCGCATATTGGTCAGCAGGTGCTATTCGTAACAATGTAAGAGGTACACCAATGTCGTTATTCAAGTTTCCTTTGGTTGCTAGTACCTGTCCTGCGCCGCTCAGAATTTCAGCTAACATCTCTTTAACAGTGGTTTTTCCACTGCTGCCTGTTATAGCGAGCAAAGTTCCACCAAAAAAGCTGCGATTATATTCTGCAATTTTACCTAAAGCGACACGTGTATCAGCAACTATTAACTGAGGTATATCTAGCGCAAGTTCTCTATCCACCACAAGAGCAGACGCTCCGGCAACTACAGCTTTATTAGCAAAGTCATGCGCATCAAAATGTTCACCCTTGAGTGCCACGAATAGATCGCCGGGTTGAATTGAGCGGGTATCAGTATTAACACGGGAAAAAACAATATCTTCACCTAACAACTGCCCTGATAACGCTGGCAACAATGCACTTAATCGGAAGTTATTAAGCATCATTAGCAAAACCTCCCATCAAATTTTCTATAACTTGCTTATCACTAAAAGGATACTTAACACCCATTATTTCTTGATAATCTTCGTGCCCTTTACCTGCAACCAATACCAAATCATCAGGGCCTGCCAATTGAACAGCCATAGCGATAGCCTCTTCTCGTGCTATCACTTGAGTCACATCTTTTGAACAAGAAAAACCCTGCATGATCATTTCAATAATCTCATCTGCCGCTTCGCTACGAGGGTTATCACTGGTCACTATAATTTTGTCTGCAAACTTTTCTGCAATGATAGCCATTTCAGCTCGTTTACCTGTATCTCGATCACCTCCGCAACCAAATACCACCCACAGTTTCTGTTTGCAGTGCTTACGAGCCGCTTGCAAAGCCTTTTCCAATGCGTCTGGTGTATGTGCATAATCGATAATCGCTGCTGGAAATCCTTGTTTTACTAAGCACTCCATTCGACCAGGCACAGCAGAAACCTGCGCCATGGCGGTCTCAATTTCCATATTCGTCAAACCTAATTGAGTCAGTACAGAGACGACTAACAACAGATTAGAAATATTAAAGTCACCCACTACAGCCGCGTCAAAATGAATTTCGCCATTGGGTAGCGTAATATTCAAAGTAACGCCTTGGGAGCTCAACACTGATCGTGTAAGCGAAATATCAGCAGATGTTGATGAGTCGACGCTATAACGGACAAAAGATTGGTTATTTTGTTGCAGTTGTTCTGCTAATTTGCAGCCAAAATCATCATCCGCATTCAGCGCAATACGTGAAGGCAGACCCATTTCCTCACTGCCCAAAAACAGGCGTGATTTGGCATCAGCATAAGCCTGCATAGAACCATGATAATCCAGATGGTCACGGCTTAAATTTGTTAAAGCTACAGCATCAAATTGCACTCCAGCAACGCGCCCTTGATCCAATGCATGCGAACTGACTTCCATGACAACCGCATCAGCACCTTGCGCATAAAAACCAGCTAATAACTGCTGCAATCTAATTGAATCAGGAGTGGTGTGCGTAGCTGTTTCTAATGAATCAGGAAAACCATTACCAACAGTCCCTATTAATGCAGTCTTTTTCCCTAACGCCGTTAATGCTTGAGCAATATAATGCGCGCAAGACGTTTTGCCATTTGTGCCTGTAATACCAATAACAGTCATTTTATGACTTGGATTATCTAACATTTGTGAAGCAAGAACGCCTGCTTTGTTAACTAGGTTATCAACATGCAGAACAGGTATTGAAAAGTAATTAAGATCATCAGCTAAGCCATCAAGACACTCAACAATGGCTGCTACTGCACCGGCTTTGGCTGCCTGAGCTACAAAATCTATACCACGGTGATTAACGCCATCACGCGCGACAAACAGATCGCCCCGTTGGATATAACGGCTGTCAGCACAAATACCTGTCACCTGAATATCTGCATCAGCGTGATCCTGACCAACTATCGCAAGCTCAAACAATGTTGCTGGTTTGAATTGCATCATTTCATCACCATCGTCTGTGCTGGCTTATCTGGCCACTGATCTGGTGCAACATTTAGTAAGCGCAACGCATTACTCGATACACGAGAAAAAACAGGCGCAGCAACCTCACCACCATAGTATTCCTGACCTTTAGGGTTATTCACCATGACGACAACAACAATACGCGGATCTGAAACAGGGACAACACCAGAGAACACAGCGATATACTTATCATCTGAATATCCGCCCTTACTAGCTTTATGTGAAGTACCCGTTTTGCCCGCTACTCGATAGCCATGCACGGCAGCACGGCGCCCCGTACCTCCACTTTGAGTCACTGTTTCCATCATTTTTAATACACTATTTGCTATCGCTGCCGGCATAACTCGGCTACCTTTAGCCGCTTCATCAAGTTTGATCAAGCTAGCAGGCAAAGCAACACCCTCATTAGCTAAAGGCAAATATGCCTGCGCTAATTGCAATGGTGTGACCGACAAGCCGTAACCATAAGACATGGTAGCGCGCTCAACCACACGTTTAGCTGGATAATATGGCAAGCTACCATTTCGTTCCCCCGGGAACCCCGTCCCTGAAGACTGGCCTAAGCCGACATTATGAAATAGATTTCTAATCGCATCTTCGTGCAAGCTCAGCGCAAGCTTAGTCGCGCCTACATTACTTGATTTGGTAATAATTGATGTGAGACTTAGCTTTCCATAGTTACGATGATCACGAATAGTACTACTTCGAATTCTCATATACCCTGGAGTCGTATCAATAATAGATTTGGTGGTGTACTTACCACTCATCAACGCCGCAGCAATTGTCAAAGGCTTCATGGTGGAGCCTGGCTCAAATAAATCTGTTACAGCACGATTACGCAGACCTTTTACATCAATGCTACTGCGATCATTTGGGTTATAAGAAGGCTGATTGACCATCGCTAATACTTCACCCGTTTTCGCGTCTAATACGACAGCCGATGCAGAATCTGCTTTATGTGCCTGCACAGCTGCTTTCAACTCACGATACGCCATGTACTGAAGACGCAAATCGATACTTAGCTGGATATCTCGCCCAGGTTTTGCCTGCTCTATAGACTTAATATGTTTAATTGTTCGACCCAAGCGATCTTGCATTACCAACTTACGACCGGGTTCACCACTTAACCATTCATCATAGGCCAACTCCATCCCCTCTTGGCCGTTACCTTCAATGCCTGTAAAACCAACTAAATGAGTCGAGACTTCGCCCGCGGGGTAATAGCGTTTATAGTCTACATCTACGTGAATACCCGGCACTTTTAACGTGTCAATTTGCTCTGCCAGCTCAGGTGCAACCTGGCGCTTAAGATAGATAAACTGACGCTTACTATTTTTTTCAAGCTTAGTTACTAAGTCACTACGTTTGATATCTAATAAAAAAGCAAGACGTTTCAGCCCCTGGTGATGTGTATCCGCTTTACTAGGATCTGCCCAAATAGTGGCAACAGGCGCACTAACAGCCAAAGGCTCACCGTTTCTATCGGTTATAAAACCTCGATGCGCAGGAACCAATGTTGTTCTTAAACTACGAGCATCACCTTGGCGCTGCAAAAAGTCTTGATCCAAGGTATAAAGAGAAACTAATTTAGTAACAATACCACCAGCAATAAGAACCAATAACACAAATACCAAAACCAAACGCCAACTACGCCCTGCAGATTCAACAACGGGAAGATCAGTATTATCGCTCATATTGAACAATCTCTATCATGGCAGGCTGTGGCGTCATCATTTTTAATTGCTTTCGAGCCACTTGTTCAACTCGGTTGTTAGTTCCTAATGTGCTTTGCTCAAGCAATAACTGTCCCCATTCAACCTGGAACTCATCCCACTGCTGAACAAGAACCTGTTGTTTATTAAACAAAAGTCTGTATTGAAAAGCAGAATAAGTAACAGATAATGAACTACAGACTATCAACACCACCAATACAGAGACGATAAAAACAGGCCGAGCTACTGCATCCAAGCCAAGAACCGGCAATGCAGTAACCTCTTTGTTTCTGATCAACCATGGCGGTAATGAAAACAAAATGAATACCTTTTAATACTTTATGTTTTCGTAGTGGTACTTCATCAAGCTATTTTTGTAGCAATACGCATAACAGCGCTGCGTGAACGTGGATTTTCATCCACCTCCGCTGCGCTAGCTTTAACCATTTTACCTACAGCTTTAAGCCGCTGGTTCAACATATCGTTTGTAATGGGAATGCTAAGAGGCAGATGGTCATCCCCTTTTACGTGCTTACGAATAAATCGTTTAACTATCCGGTCTTCTAATGAATGAAAGCTAATAATCACCAAGCGCCCACCCACTTTCAGCGATTCAAGTGATTGATCCAAACATTTTTCCAAATCTTCTAATTCTCGGTTTATATGTATTCGAAAAGCCTGAAAAGCACGAGTAGCTGGGTGCTTGCCCTTCTCCCAAGAGGGGTTAGCATCAGAAATTATTTTTGCTAGCCGCCCGGTTGTTTCAATCGGAGCCTCGGCTCTGGCCTCTACTACCGCTTTCGCCATTCGCCTGCCATGCTTATCTTCACCGTAGGTGTAGATCACATCTGCTATTTCTTCCTGTGACGCGCGCATAATCCACTGTGCAACGCTTTCACCCGTCGTGGTATCCATACGCATATCCAGAGGGCCGTCGTTTTGAAAGCTAAAACCCCGTGTAGGGTCATCAAGCTGAGGAGAACTCACGCCCAAATCCAGCAAGATACCATCAACCTCGCCAAACATATCCCGATCAGTCACAAACTGTTGCAGTTCTGAAAAGGAGCCATGCGCAATATCAAATCGAGAATCGTCAGCAAACCTTGTGTTAGCACAGGCAATGGCTTCAAGATCTTTATCAATCGCCATCAAACGACCGTTATCCGACAACTGATTAAGAACGAGTGATGAGTGCCCACCTCGCCCAAATGTACCATCGACATAAAACCCGTCAGGGTTCTGCACCAATGCAGCCACGGCTTCATCAAGTAATACGGTAATGTGTTGTAATGATTCAGTACTCACAGAAAGACCCTGCATAAAAGATTAAAGTGATAAATTGAGTAGCGCATCTGGCAACTCCTCAGTTTCGACTTCCTGTAAGTATCTGTCACGAGTCGCATTCCAGTTCGCCTCGTCCCAAATTTCAAACTTCCGCCCCTGACCTAGCAAAATGGTCTTTTTATCTAACCCTGCATATTCACGAAGCAGCGCGGGTATTAACAAGCGACCATGACTATCCATATCTAAATCTGACGCATGCCCAACCAATAAACGCTGCAAGCGTCGCGCTACAGGATTAAGACTCGGCAACGCATCAATTTTCGCTTGTATGATTTCCCACTCATCAACCGGATAAAGAAGTAAGCAACGCTCTTCAGTATCAATCGTTAAAACCAGATGCCCAGCACACTGAACCGAGATCATCTCTCGGTAGCGGGCAGGAATGGCCATTCGGCCTTTCACATCCAGATTTATCTGATTAACGCCGCGAAACATCGCTCACCCACCCAATTTCTTCATAAAAAACCACATTTACCCACATTTACCCACTAATACATACTATAGAAACTACCCCCCTTTTTTGCAAGTGTGGTATAGCGCCGACAACAGCCTAAATATAAGGAAAAACTGCATCGATTCTGCAGCAACTGAACCACTATTATTTAAAGCTAGATAAAGCGCTTATAATTCAGTCAATTAATTACAGGCACGACAAAGACAAGCCTTGCAGGCGCTTTTTGGAATAAAGGAAGAAAAAAGAGATAATATAAGAAATATTCAAAAACAGCCAAACCACTACATCAACCAAAGACAATACTTGCCTTGAGATAGAACATAAAACCAAACACGGGAAGGTTCAGCTCAAGCCACCAGCCTTATTCTAACAATAAAGCCAATGTTAGTAACTTTCTTTAAGAGTAAAAACCAGACTAATCTTATCGTATTCAAAAAACGCTAAAGAAGAATCATTTTGCTCATATGTCACACCCACTTCAGGTTTATACCCATATGAATGAATCTTTTTATTGCTTAACAAAAAACCAAGTTTTTTATTAGTATCGCGGCGCCGCTCACCAAAAAATGGATCAACATCTCCATATAAACGCAAACCTAAAGAGCTAGACAATTTAAAAGCCCAATCGTTAACAGGCAAATCAAGCCCCAAAGACACAACACCCTCGTTATAGGAGTAGGGGGCCTCCCGCGCAACCGATTTATCAATTGTTACCCCTCCATCAAGAAACATTCCGTTTTTTAATGGACTAGTAAAAATCGTAGCTACCCTGTAGACATCCGCATCAAGATGGGACGCACCATCAACAACAAGTTTAGCTATTTTCATTTCATGACGAAAACTAAACTGGTCAACAACACTAGGCGTATAAAAAATACTCAAATAAGAAAAGTCGTATTGCTTACTTCCATTTTTTTCCGAGTATTCTACTCCCACCTTAGCTTTAACTTTAGGCAACGCCTCAAAAGATGAAATAATCCCCACATCACCTAGCCAGCGATCCAACTCACCACCCTGAAAGTCGCTAAAAGAGACATTTAAAAAAGCTTGGGTACGCGAATCTAATGACAAAGGAAACCCGCTATTCATATTATAACGAATACCTTTTGCTTCCTGATCGCCTTCTGGACGAACGACTTTAAAGGAGCGCCCAGAAATACTGACTTCTTCGCTTGAGGTGAAATTTCCAGGATTAGAGTCGCTAACAAAAGAGAGGCCGAACTTAATAAAACCAATATCATTATCAATTTGATTAAGATACTGGCGAATATTCTGCTTTACGCCCCAAGGAACCCCCTCTTTAAAAAGCACTTTCTGGAAATTTGCTTTACTAGCACTAAACTGTCGATCCAAAAACAAAGCTCGCGCCAGCTCAAGCCTAACTCGCGAACTATCAGTTTGCTTTAGCATCTCTGAAAAAATAACAATCGAAGCTTTGTAATCTCGCTGCTCAAGAGTGAGCAGACCCATTACAAATAATTTTTGAAGAGAGCGCTGCTTGGCAGAAATGACAGCCGCCCCACCTTCAACAACTACCTTTTCAGATGCAAACGAGTACTGCCCCAGAGCCATCAATAACGAGGCAGCACTTATAAGTGAAACATATTTCATAGCTTTTTATTGCTTAGCTCCAAATGAGCCCGAATAAAACTCAACCCCAGAAGCAGCTTTAACGTTAAACACACCACCAATCTCAGCAGCATTAGGCCCATAAAAAGCACCACTTGCCGTTCCAGTCAAACCAGCACCAGCAGCAGACACCCCCCCAGCAAACGCATTAGCTCCTGCACCATATGTAAGCGTACCCGTCATATCTAAACCAGATATTGCTGAAGTAGCTCCACTACTAGGATTAATGGTACTAGTCCCACTAGTAGAGAACGCAAGAGAGCGCGCCGCAAAGTCAGAGTTAATAGACACAGCGCCCTTCACAAAGTTGCCTTGCCCAACTGCATTAATATAAGTCCCAACCAATTGACCGGCAAAAGTTGCATTTCCAGTCACTGGAACCGAAGCCGTTTTCAAGCCAAAGCTGAATCCACCTATAACCCCTGAAGAAGTTCCATTACCCGTCCTCCAAACACCAAATCCTTGATAATCAAAATTGGTGTCTACTACCAACATATCATAAGTATTTGGAACGTCACTTAACACAATATGATCAGAAAAACCTGGTACCGAAGCCTGCGTGTCACCACTTGTCGAATCCCAAGTAACTGTTGAACCAGGAGTCGTTATTACCAACTTAGTCAAATCGCCACTCGAATTATATGTCAAGTCAGTCGTTGAAGCTTGGCTAATCCCTCTATCCACAGCCGATGTAGCCACAGGGCCTAACGCGGTGTAATCCACCTCATTAGTAATCGTATCAAATGACGCTGGGGAGCTTGTTATAATAGTGGCAGGCACTACCGCTGTCGCCCTAACAGATGACCCTCCACCCCCTCCGCAACCTACAAGTAACACGGAAGTCGACAAAATACTTAACGGTATTAATAGAGCTGTTTTTTTCATATAACGCCTCAGAGAATATAGATTCTTTATAATCCAAAATAAGAAAATTGTATCTGTATATGCCAAAACCTGCCTCAGAAACGCGCTTCCACTATTAATATCATTTTCAGCAAGGAAAGCCGCCAATCCATTAGCTTCACGAAGATTAGCTCAAATAACGAGCGATGTCGCCCAACAAATATCACCTACTCATAGATAATATTCAAGAAGTGACTCACTCTATATTGCAACAGTTCTACACATGCACAGCTTTTTAAATGTGCTCAGTTTAAGGGTAAAGAGTTAACGCTTGCTTAAGATATGAGAATCTACTCAAAACAGCGCTATTTATGACAAGATTAGTAATAAGAATATATCGACGGATCAAAAGAATTGAAACCGATTGAACTACAGGCACTAAAGCTGCTGGAGAGGAAAAAGTAAGAGTCCGCCTATAAGCCGGGTTTTGTAATAGACAGTCATTCATCTGGGACGCACATCACTGTACGCCTCAAGCAACCTACCCGGATCCAGTGCGGGTCACACCTATTGGATCCCTATTTGGTCTTGCTCCGAGTGGGGTTTACCATGCCGTGGAATGTTGCCACCCACGCGGTGCGCTCTTACCGCACCCTTTCACCCTTACCGTTATCCGAAGATACTTAGGCGGTCTTCTCTCTGCTGCACTTTCCGTCGGCTTACACCGCCCAGACGTTATCTGGCACTCTACCCTTTGGAGCCCGGACTTTCCTCCCTCCCATTTACTTACAACAAGTTGCAAATAAACAAGACAGCGACTGTCCGGCGAACTCTTGGGCGCAAGGATACCAACAATCAGACGAGAAGCAACTACTTACGAGATAAAGCCTCTTGATAAAGGGCATTCTTCTTCTCGCCTGTTATTTTTGAAGCCAAGGCAGCTGCCTGCTTTACTGGCAACTCACTTAGCAACACATCCAGTACTTTTAAAGACTCTACAGATAGCCCTTCTTCTTCGACAAGCTCTACACCTTGAATCAGAACAACAAACTCACCTCTTTGCTGATTAGGATCTTGCTTAACCCACTCAAGCAAAGCAGCTACATTATCACCGTGTATCGTCTCAAATGTTTTAGTTAACTCCCTTGCTAGAACTACATATCGCTCTGGACCTAACACTTCGATCATGTCTTGCAAAGAATCAAGAATTCGGTGAGTTGACTCATAATAGATAACCGTTCGAGTTTCGAATTCAATCATCGACAACTTCTGCTGGCGCCCTGATCTTTTGGCAGGCAAAAAGCCTTCAAAAATAAATCGATCTGTAGGCAAACCCGCCGCACACATCGCTGTAATCACAGCGCAACACCCCGGCACAGGCACAACCTTATAACCCGCTTCACGCACTCCACGCACAACAATAAAGCCAGGATCGGAAATTAATGGCGTTCCTGCATCAGAAATCAGCGCAATACTGTCGCCAGCAGCCAATTTATCCAGTATTGTCTGCAGTCGTTGACGCTCATTATGATCATGCACTGAAATCATAGGAGTTTTAATGTTAAAGTGCGCCATTAAACGACCACTGTGTCTAGTATCTTCGGCAGCAATCAAGGCAACGGACTGCAAAACATCCACTGCCCGGGGCGTTAAATCTCCAAGATTGCCGATAGGCGTGGCTACAACATAAAAAACCGCGTCAGACATAATTTTTCCATCCATCATCAGGGTGATAGAGTATATGATGATTTTGAAACGCCTGTCTCTAATTGTTACCTTAACAAGCTTTATTGCTGGTTGTGCTATGCCGCCAATGTCACCACCATTGGTGACAGGAAGCCTGCCATCATCTTCCCAAAAAGCTAATATCGACTCACTGCTTTCACAAGCACAACGGTCCTCGCCCATTCGTGCAGCAGAGCTTAAATTACAAGCCGCTCAACTACTGGCAGCACAGGGCGAACAAGACCGTGCATCCGATATTCTAAAAGATATCGACACAGCAATTTTACCACCAACGCTGCAGTTCAATATCATCAAACTGCAAACACAACAGGCACTAGATAACAACGATGGTGAAAAAGCACTCAGCTACCTCGCTTATATGCCATCGCTCAACACACTACCTGAAGATGATGCGCTACTGTCTGAGCAACTATATGCTGATGCTTATGGACTCAACGGGCAATCCCTAGAAGAAGCCAAAATACTCATTGAAGGCACTGGCTACATTCAGGACCAAGAAAGATTACAGCTCCTACACGACCGCATCTGGCAGGCACTACAAACAACCAATAATGCAGAATTACATGCTGCCCTACAGCAGCCTAATAACAACTACCTACTCCAAGGCTGGTTAGAATTAGCACTAGCGTCTAGATCAATTGCCGATATCCAAACGCAAACCAACAATATTGAAAACTGGTTAAATCTGTGGCAGGCCCACCCCGCAGCACAATTAATGCCCGGAAATCTGGCCTCCCCACAAAGTATTGATTTACTTAATGTGGCACGTATAGGCATCTTGCTACCAACATCAGGCTCTTTGGAAAAAGTAGGTAAAGCAATACAAGACGGTATTAGCACCGCACACTTTGCCAACCAAGAACGCAGCAGCGCCCCTGAACTCGTGTTCTTAGACAGCGCCCTGTACGCAACAGCTGATGAGATAATACAAGCAGCACAAGAAAATGATGTCCAGCTAATCATAGGACCACTTGAAAAAGACAAGGTCAGCGCCCTCAGCCAGTTTGGCGCACTACCTGTTCCTTTTTTAGCACTTAACTATACTGACGAAAGTGCCAGCAACCTTTATCAATTTGGGCTATCCGCAGAAGATGAAGCACGCGACGCCGCCACTCAAGCAATAAATGCAGGAAAACGCTACGCGTTAATTCTTACCCCTGATAGCGCTTGGGGAAAGCGAGCAGAATCCGCGTTCTCAGACACGTTCAGCGCTCTTGGCGGCACTATTGTTTCTCGGACATCTTTTAGCAAAGAAGATCTCAACCAAAATATCGCCCAGCTTTTGAAAACAGACGAAAGTAAAGCGCGAGCTATTAAACTAAGAAAAGCCACAGGCCTAAATTTCGAGTTTGAAGAAAGGCGCCGCCAAGATGCAGATACCATTTTACTGGCTGCTCGCCCACAAGATGCACGTTTGATCAAACCAATTTTGTCATTTTACTTTGCTGGCGCCTTACCTGTTTATGCCACCTCGCAAATATTCTCAGGCGCAACCAATCCGGCTGCAGATATCGATCTTAACGGCATCATGTTTGGAGACATCCCTTGGGTACTATCTCCGCCGTCAGAAAATAGACGCGCACTTAATGCTATACGAAACAACACAGGTACTCGCTTTGGCCGGCTTTACGCTCTAGGTATTGATGCATACAACCTTTACCCGTATTTACAGCAACTAGGGGCCGCTCAAGGAGCTCGGTTACAAGGTGAAACAGGCATGTTGTCTTTAACTGAAGAAAATAAAGTTAATCGACACTTACAATGGGCCATTTTTGAAAACGGCACTCCAAAACTTATTGAATAGTGATCTACTATGGACAGACAAACACGCGGCAAGGATGCCGAAAACAAAGCGTGGCACTGGCTTATCCAACAAGGACTTAAGCCAGTAACGAGAAACTACCTATGCAAACTGGGTGAAATTGATCTGATATTAGTTGATAGTGGGACATTGGTTTTTGTAGAAGTTAGATACCGCACACATAAACACTTTGGCGGAGCTGCAAACTCAGTGACCACAACTAAACAGAAAAAAATTATCCGCACTGCACAACATTTTTTGATGACTCATAATCATTTTCAACAACATAACTGCCGATTTGATGTCATTGCGTACGAAACTCCTTCTGAAGAAAATAAACCAGTATGGTATAAAGACGCCTTCAGACTTTAAGACCGGAATTAGTGAATGGAACTTGAAGAGCGAATTGTAAACTTATTCCACAATTCGATGGACACAAATGCTCATACCATTGAGCAATACACACCGACGATCGCTCATGCCAGCGAGCTAATGCTCTCTAGTCTTGCTAGCGAACTCAAGATAGTGTGTGTTGGTAATGGTGGATCAGCAGCCCTAGCTCAACACTTCTCTGCGTTACTGCTCAGCCGTTTCAGAAATGAAAGGCCTGGCCTACCCGCCATAACGGTTGGCGCAGACAGCGCTGTCCTCACTGGTATTGCAGAGGACAGCAGCTTTAGCGAAGTGTATTCAAAGCAGATTAGAGCCATTGGGCAACCAGGAGACGTTCTACTAGTCATATCCAATCAAGGGCGCTCCAATAGCTTGGTACAAGCCATACAAGCCGCCCATGATCGCGACATGTCAGTCGTTGCCATCACCGGACACGATAGTAGTAATATTTCTGCACTTTTAAGACCCGACGAAGTCGAAATATGCGTACCATCAGACGACAACGCAATGATTTACAGCGCACACCGGCTGATTCTTCACTGCCTATGCGATTTAATAGAATATCAATTATTTGGAGCCTGACGCCATGACCTCAACGCTTTTGAAATGCATCACAACCGCTTGCGTGCTTACCACTCTTTCAGGCTGCTCGAATTTGATCAGCGCATCACGAGAAGAACCGATCCGTGAAGACCAAGGAAGCCGTACGGTTGGTGCTTATATAGAAGACGAAGTTATTGAAAACAAAACACTCGTCAATATCAACAAAGGCTCAGAAACAGTAAGAAACTCTCATATCAGCGTGACCAGCTACAACGGCATTCTATTACTGACAGGCCAAGTACCGCACGAAAACGCAAAACTAGAAGCAGAACAAATTGCAGCGCAGACCCGAAAAGTACGTAAGATTCATAACGAACTAGAAATATCCGGCCCAACATCAAGCATTGTACGCGCTAATGACGGATACCTAACTAGCCGCATTAAGCTGCAACTACTCGCTGATGAAACAGTAGAAGGAAGCCGCATCAAAGTCGTAACAGAGAACAGTTCAACATATTTGATGGGTTTGGTGACAGAACAAGAAGCCGACACTGCGGTAAATATCATCCGCACCATCCCTGGCGTACAGCGAATTGTTAAGGTTTTCGAATATATCCCACACCGCTAAGCCATTAAAAAATAGCCCGCATTATTTAATGCGCGGCTATTACTTAACAACTTTTAACGTTGGCCGCCCGCCCGTTGGCTTAGGTGGTTCTGGCTTCAGCTCTTCCTCTTGCTCTAACTCATAAAAATCAGCGCCAGGCTCCATTCCAAACCCCATCCCTGCACCGTTTTCACGTGCGTATACCGCTAAAACAGCCGCCATAGGAACATAGACATTCATTGGCACACCACCAAAGCGTGCATTAAAGCTAATAGCCTCATCATCTATCAAAAAATCTTGTATCGCTGAAGGGCTAATATTAAGAACAATTTGGCCATCAGAAATAAACTGCTCCGGCACCATAACCCCTCTCACAGCAACATCCACCGCTAAGTGCGGCGTACAGTCATTATCAAGCAACCATTCTTGCAAGGCCTTGATAAGGTAAGGACGACTGGGTTTCATAAACACTCCAAACATAAAAAAGGGATGATATTATCATCCCTTTCTGAACTAAATATTCAAGCAGATTTAGTACTAGTCACGCATTTCACGTTCAGCTTCCGAAAGACTCTCACGGAAAGACTCACGTTCAAATAAACGTTCCATATACTCATATAATGACTTGCACTGAGCTTCAGGCAAATCAACACCTAAATAAGGCAAACGCCACAATAGCGGAGCAAGACAGCAATCAACCAATGTAAATTCTTCACTCATGAAGAACGGCTTTTCAGCAAAGATAGGTGAAATAGCCACCAAGCTATCACGCAAATCTTTACGTGCCGCTTCAACTTCAGCATCTGTTGATTTAACTGATACCAAGACATCTACATGCTTACACCAATCTTTCTGGATTCGATGCATGTACAAACGGCTTTCTGCGCGCGCAACAGGATAAACAGGCAACAACGGCGGATGAGGGAAACGCTCATCCAAATATTCCATCATTACATTTGGCTCATACAGCACCAAGTCTCTATCCAGAAGAGTAGGCAAGCTATTATAAGGATTTAAGCCTGCCAAATCTTCAGGAAGATCCTCGACATGACAATCAATAACGTCAACCGCTACTCCTTTCTCCGCTAGTACAATGCGAACACGATGGCTGTAATGATCAGCACCATCAGAGTAAAAGGTCATGGAAGAACGTTTAGCCACAACTCCCATTAATATATCCCCGTATTACTTACCGTAGAAAATAAATAAGCGCGGCCTGAAACTCAGGCCGCGCAAAAAAACGATTCTAACAGATTTACGCTGTAAAATCAGTGAACATCTTTCCAGTATTCTTTTTTCAGTGCATAAGCAACAAAGAAGAACAAGAAGAGGAAGATTAACACTTTTGTTCCGATACGCTGAGAGTCTAATTTAGACGGCTCACCGATATAGGCCATAAAGTTCACCAGATCATAAACAGTTTTATCAAACTCTTCTGTGCTCTGCTGCCCTTTCTTACCGATAGACATACAACCGCCCATCATTTTGCCTGTTAACGGATCAATTTTAGCTTCATGATGCTGCGCTTCTTCAGCTGAGCAATGATTAATCTGCTCACCCTGCAAATACTCAAGCACGTTAGGCATACCTACATCAGGAAAGACCACGTTATTCACACCCCATGGACGTGAAGAGTCTTTATAGAAGCTACGTAAATAGGTATACAGCCAATCAGGTCCACGCAAACGTGACTCAAGCGTCAAATCAGGTGGTGCTGTACCAAACCAGTTAGCAGAGTCTTCTTTCAGCATAGAGATTGTCATCTGCTGGCCTATTTTTTGGTCACCCAAAAGTAGGTTCTCTTCTACCAAGTTAAGCGGCATACCCAAATCTTCAGCAGCACGCTGATAGCGCTGATATTGAGCAGAGTGACAACCCAAACAGTTGTTTACAAATACCTGCATACCGCGCTGCAATGAAGCCTGGTTATGCAGATCCACAGCCATGTGATCCAATTTAGGACCCGCACCGCCCGAAGCAAAACCTGCCAATGGGAACAGCGCAATAACGAATGCAACTAAATACTTTTTCATTATCCTGTAACCCTCTCTGGTACTGGTTTAGTTTTCTCCATCTTGGTGTAGAACGGCATTAAGAAGAAGAAAGCAAAATATAGTGCAGTACAGATCTGAGCTACCAAAGTACGCTCAGGAGTAGATGCAACCACACCTAAGTAACCTAAGATTACAAAGCTAACAGCAAAGATTGCCAACGCCACTTTGCTAAACATACCTTTATAGCGGATTGACTTAACAGGACTACGATCCAACCAAGGAAGAACAAACAGGATTGCAATCGCACCACCCATCACAACAACACCAGGGAACTGGGAAGCAGCAATTGGCGGAATCGCACGTAGCATTGCGTAGAATGGCGTAAAGTACCAAACAGGCGCGATATGCGGCGGTGTTTTCAGCGGGTTAGCTGGTTCAAAGTTTGGCGCTTCAATTAAGTAGCCACCACCTTCAGGGAAGAAGAATACAATGATACAGAAGACAAATAGGAAGACGACAACACCCACAATATCTTTCACTGTGTAGTAAGGGTGGAATGGAATACCATCCAACGGCACACCGTTTTCATCTTTGTTTTCTTTAATTTCGATACCGTCTGGGTTATTAGAACCCACTTCATGCAACGCAATGATGTGCAAGACAACCAAAGCCAACAATACGATAGGTAATGCCACAACATGTAACGAGAAGAAACGATTCAACGTAACACCTGAAATCAGGTAGTCACCACGAATCCATTCAGCCAGCTCAGGCCCGACAAAGGGAACAGCTTGGAACAACGATACAATTACCGCAGCACCACAATAAGACATCTGACCCCATGGCAATAAATATCCCATGAAAGCTTCAGCCATCAGCGCCAAGTAGATCGCCATACCGAACAACCATATCAATTCACGCGGCTTACGGTAAGAACCGTACATCATTCCGCGGAACATATGCAGATAAACCACACAGAAAAATGCAGAAGCACCGGTAGAGTGCAAGTAACGCAGCAACCAACCGTAATCCACATCTCGCATGATGTATTCAACTGAAGCAAACGCGCCTTCAGCAGAAGGGTTATAGCTC
>JAWUYS010000054.1:0-8176 GCA_034110685.1 Neptunomonas sp. | reverse complement strand
AAATGGTAACCGTTTACTAGATTGGTCTACGGCTGAACAGACTGATGGCTCGAAAGTTGATCTGGTTGATGTGTACTTCGCTAAAGGCGACGGCATTGATTTGAGCAATGTAGAAAGCCTTGAGTCTTCTGTTACAAGCCATACTAGCCTAAGCTCGTTGGATCTTGGAATGGATCAGAATGAGTTTGCTTATGACGGTGCTGTATCGAATGCATTTGATGCCCTGGATATCCCAGATATGGCTATCATAGGCACTGCTGATGAGCATCAAATAGTGTAATTATCGACTAGTAAGTTAAAAAAGCTCAGCGTTCTCGCTGAGCTTTTTTTGTTTCTGGAGGATGAAAACTTAGGGAGGGAGCACAGGCTGTTGATTGTTCGGTGCTAAGCCGCTGGAATTGTCGATGAGAGTAGTTTTATTTGTTGTAATAGCATACGGTTTTCAGGCGCATGGCATCCAAATTTATCCGCTTGTTGGCATAGAAATCCGGTAATTTGTTCAATCTCTGTTGGTCTGTTTTGTTTAATATCTTGCAACATAGATGAATAGTTTTCTGCGGTTGTGCTGGCTATTGATTTAGCCATTTCATATAAAGGTTTATCAAATAAATTCTGTCCACAGGCGACAGCGATTTTTTCTACCTCTTCACATACTTTCTGCATTTTCTTCGAAAGCGCAGCGTCTGATACTAGTATTCCATTTTTACAGTTATTTAATGCAGTCAGTGGGTTAATCGCCGCGTTAATGGCAAGCTTACACCACAACTTGTGCTCTATATTTGCGCTTATGGCGATCTTTAAATTACCACAAGGCGTGGGAATTATATTATCCAAAGATTGTTGGGCCTTTATTGAGATAGCACCAATGAGGGTGTCTCCATGCCCAGCCCTTACGACATGATAAGGGGCGCTAAGGTGGGCGCCATCGGTTGTGGTCGCAGCCCAAATAGATAGCTGAGGAAAGAGCTTAACGGCTTCTTGTTGAGGCCCTAAGCCGTTTTGCAGTAATACCACATTAGCATCACTGCTTAGTCTATCTGCGACTGATCGTAATGCACTGATAGTGGAATAGGCTTTGGTGCAGATAAGTAAGTTTTTGATGGGAGCATTGTTTTTCGCAAGCTCAGCACCCACATTGTAAGTGTTGGTTTCACCATTACTAGACTGATAAACGATGCCTTGGCTTTCACATAATTGTTGGAGGCGTTCTTTACTTCGAAGAATTAAAGTAACATCGTGTTCGGATTTATAAAGCTGTGCTGCCCAAATGCAGCCGATGGCGCCAGCGCCTAGAATATGCCAATGCATAAATATCCATTAAGTAGCGCATCATAATAACGAGAATTGCTTTTCAACTTGATGCATAAGGTGAAAAGCCTCGCTTGCTTGGTTAAAATAACGCAGCTAATACTGTAATAAAAGTCATTGAGGAAAACGAGTATGCCATCATTCGATATTGTTTCTGAGCTGGATAAACATGAACTCACCAATGCGGTGGATCAGGCTAGCAGAGAACTACAGACGCGTTTTGATTTTAAAGGTGTTGCCGCAAGTTTCGAGTTAAATGGTGACAAAGTGAACATGGAAGCAGAAGTCGACTTTCAGCTTCACCAAATGTTGGACATGTTACGCTCTAAGCTAATAGCTCGTGGCATCGATATTAAATGTCTGGAAGAAAAAGATCCTGATACATCAGGTGTTAAAGCACGCCAAGAACTAGCAATTAAGCAGGGGCTTGACCAGCCAGTAGCGAAGAAAATCATTAAAGTGATAAAAGACGCTAAGTTGAAAGTGCAGACTCAGATTCAAGGAGAAAAGCTGCGTGTCACAGGGAAAAAACGTGATGATCTTCAGCAGGCGATGGCGTTGTTGAAGAACTCAGATATTGAGATGCCGCTACAGTACAATAATTTTCGAGATTAATAGTAAACAGGTTTTAACAATTGTATTGGTAAAGACACAAGGGGTCGGCATTTGAACAAGCCGCCCCTTGAGCAGTCGCTAAAAAGCAGTATTACTTGCTTTTTTTAAGCTGCTTTTTCAGCTTCTTGATTTTACCTTCTTGCTTTTCAATTTTAGCTGCACGTGCTTTGATTTCGCTTTTAACTTCTTTTGTAGTTACTTTAGACATTTGAACTTCTCCATTTAATTTCCATGAGTATTGCTTTGCTGGTTAAACAGCCTTAATTTTTAGGCTCTTGTCCTTGCTCCGCAATAAAACTACGTATAAACCGGCGTAACTCTCGAGCTGCACTCGTATCCAGTTCATCACACAATGATACAAAATCATTACGCTCATCTTCATTGATACGAATCACAAGCTGGCTATTTTTTGGTTTCTTTTTTGTACCCATCTCCTAGGACCTCAGTAGGTAATGTGAGAAAAATACATCAGAAAAGCGTGCTTGTATGCATATCTAAAGTACATCTTATGTATATACGTTGTAATGCATAATCTAGTTTAAGTGACGTGAAGTCAACAATGTCATAAATAATTCATATTGCGCTGTCTTCAACTAGGAATGATAAAAGAAAAAGCTCTTTAATAAGTTCTTGCTCATTTGTTCTAGAGTCTGAGAAGTCAGCAGGGCAAAGAGAGCCTGTGGCTATCATCTCCTTTACTTGATCACCATTCCATTGAATGACCGGTATCTTGCGAGCTTTATGGATGACTTTGATATATGGATCAGATCGTTCCAACCAGGCGTTTATTTGATAGGTCATAATTTATCCTCCATGTGGTATAGAGGAAGAATAGGGTAATTATTCAAATATGTAAATAGTAATCATTATCATTCGTATTTATTTTAATGATTGTGATGTTCTTCTTGGCTCTGTTTGGTGTTAATAGGGGTGATACGTGCTGCCATCCATACCAAAATTAGTACGGGAAGGCCTAGAATGGCTGTACCGGTGAAAAACCAGGTGTAATCGAAACTATCGACAATACCACCTGAAAAACCACCTAAAAACTTAGGGAAAAGCAGCATGACAGAACTGAATAGTGCATATTGAGTTGCTGAGTATTGAATATTGGTAAGGCTCGATAGATATGCAACAAAGGCGGCTGTTGCAATGCCTCCGCTGAGGTTATCTAAGGAGATGACGACAGTAAGCATCGTAGTGTCGTGGCCTAACGTGGCTAACCAAGCAAACAGGAGGTTAGTGCCAGCTGCCAGTAAGGCTCCTGTGAAAAGTATTTTCATTACACCAAAGCGGCTGACCAAAATCCCACCTAAGCCAGCTCCAACAATTGTCATAACAACGCCGTAAATTTTAATAATCTTAGCAACCTCTTGCTTACTGAATCCCATGTCGACATAGAAGACATTGGCAATAATTCCAAGAATTACGTCTGAAATACGGTAAGTTCCGATGAGGGCCAGAATGATAATAGCTTGTTTTCCGTAACGCTTAATAAAGTCTGCAAATGGGCAAAGTATGGCAATATAGCTCCAACCAAGAAAGCGCGATAACCACACAGGTAAGTGCGCCATTTGCTCGGCTTTTGCAGTGATTTCGTGTTGCTGTTGTAATGTTTCCTGATCCATTTCAACCACGGGTGGTTCGGCAATGACTAGGGTGGTAATTAGACCTGTTCCCATGAGCGCAGCCATGCAAAGATAGGCTACTTGCCAAGAGTGTTGGGAATAGACAGAGGGGTCTATATCAACCCAAGCTGCAAGTGCTAATACGCCGGCACCTGCAACAATCATGGCTAATCGGTAACCTGCCATATAGGTGGCCGCCATCGCGGCTTGTAAGCGCTCACCGGCTGATTCAATACGATATGCGTCGATAACGATATCTTGGGTAGCAGAGCTAAAAGCAACAGCAATGGCCAGCAGTGCCATATAGTTCAGATTTGAAAGTGGATCTGAAAAAGCTAAGCCAGTAAGGCTGGCGATTAGTAAGCACTGAGAGAGGAATAGCCAACTTCTTCGTCTGCCTAACCAGCGGGAAAGAAAAGGAAGCGACAGTCGGTCAATAAGGGGAGCCCAAAGCCATTTAAAGCCGTAGGCGAGGCCTACCCAAGAGAAGTAGGTAATAACACTGCGCTCAACACCTGCCTCCCGTAGCCAGAAAGAAAGTGTTCCAAAAACCAGTAATATCGGTAGCCCTGAAGAAAAACCAAGAAATAGCAACGCTATGGCACGAGGGTGAAGATAAATTTTTAGTGAGCCTAGCCAGGTATTGGGTAGAGAATCTACTGATGACATGGAAAAAACCTTGGTGATCGATGCGCGCTATTGTGTCCGGCTTGGGGAGATATGTAAACGCCATCAAAAAAGCCGACATGAAGTCGGCTTTTTTTGAACAGTGGCTGGCATTAGATGCGCAGCGCACCATCTACTTCAATGCAACGACCGTTAACATAGTCATTCTCAAGAATGAATGTAACTGTTCGTGCGATCTCTTCTGGTGTTCCCAGACGTTTTGCAGGGATACCTGCAGCAATTTTTTCTAGCGCTTCTGGCTTCATGCTAAGTACCATTTCAGTACCGATGTAACCTGGAGCAATAGAGGCTGCACGCACGCCGTAACGAGCTAGTTCTTTAGCCCATGTAACTGCCATTGCTTGTACGCCTGCTTTGGTAGCAGTGTAGTTAGTCTGGCCCATGTTACCTGAACGTGAAACAGAAGAGATGTTAATGATACATCCCTGTGAGCCTGTTTCGATCATTTTAATAGCAGCTTCACGACCACAAAGGAAAGTACCTGTTAGGTTTACATCCATAACCAAGTTCCATTGGTCCATAGACATTTTCTTAACGACTTTGCCGTCTTTCACTTTAATAAACAGACCATCACGTGTGATACCTGCATTGTTTACCAACCCGTGCAGTGTACCGAAGTCAGCTACGACGTCATCGAAAAGCTTTTCAACGCTTGCTTCGTCAGCAACGTTAGCGATGTATCCGCGAGCTTCAACGCCTTTTTCCATGCAAAGACCAACAGTGACATCTAAGTCTTCTGCGTTCAGGTCGGCCAGTGCTAATTTAGCACCGTGTCCTGCTAGTTCTAAAGCCATTGAACGACCTAGTCCGCGGCCGCCACCGGTAATAACGATAACTTTATCTTTCAATTCCATCGTAGGGTGCCCTGTTCTATGATTGCTACTTATCTTAATTAGTTATTGTGCACCGCAAAATATTGCAGTGCAACAAACATAGTGGGTGGTTTCTGAAAAGTCTATCAGCAATTTGTCTTTAATAAGGGAATATATGTATTTAGTGTGACAGTAATAAGACAGCTGATACTTTATAAGTGATTGATTATTATATTTTAAAAATTTTTTTGTAATAACTTCTGTTATATAAAAAACAATATTCTTAGACTATGGTCTAATTATTGAATATTTTTCCATCATCTGGTCTGATAAACGAAATTATATAGGTTCTTACTATGCCAGTTCTGTTTTTACTTTTTATTTTGATACCCATTGTTGAAATCACGGTGCTCATTAATGTAGGGCAAGCCATTGGTACCTGGTACACCGTTGGTTTAGTTTTATTATCGGCTTTTATTGGTGTCAATATGTTGAGGTACCAAGGTTTATCGACCTTGGCTCGTGCACAACAGCGAATTAGCTCAGGCGAAATGCCTGCACAAGAGATGGTAGAAGGGCTGGTGCTGGCTGTTGGTGGTGCATTATTAATAACGCCAGGCTTTGTTACTGACTTTATAGGCTTTTGTTGTTTGATACCTGTAACGCGGCAGGCATTTGTTAAAGGCTTGATGAAGCGCTTTAAGGTCGTGTCGATGTCAAAGCAGCAGCCATTTGGCCAGGACGATGCATTTGATGAGTCTAAGTTTGATCAGAAACCTCCTTTTAAAGACCCTTCAAAGCCGCCTCGCCAAGGCGATATCATCGATGGTGAATTTCGTCGTGATGATTAATCTGTAAATATATCTAAAAATATTCTTAGCGGGCGTTGAAATGCACCCGCATGCCCCCACTTAAGATAACAACCGGTAACCAGATGGTTACGGTCTTTGACTTATCAATAGCCTTATCGCGTTTTGATTAAACCATCAGGAGAGAAATTAGATGAAAATTCGTCCGCTTCACGATCGTGTAGTAGTTCGTCGCAGTGAAGAAGAAAAAACAACAGCTGGCGGTATCTTGCTACCAGGTTCTGCTGCAGAAAAGCCGAATGAGGGTGAAGTTCTTGCTGTTGGTGAAGGTCGTGTACTTAAGAATGGTGAAGTACAACCTTTGTCAGTCAAAGTAGGTGACAAGATCCTATTTGGACAGTATGCAGGTTCTAACATGGTTAAGATCGACGGTGAAGAGCTGTTGATTATGAACGAAAGCGAAATTTACGGTGTTCTGGAAAACTAATACCAGCACTTTTACTGCTATCGTCATTTTATTATTAACGAATTAATAAGAAACAGGATTTAGAAACAATGGCTGCTAAAGACGTACGTTTTGGTAATGATGCTCGCCAGCGAATGCTGGAAGGTGTAAATGTTCTGGCTAACGCTGTTAAAACTACATTGGGCCCTAAAGGTCGTAATGTTGTATTGGATAAAGCGTTTGGCGCACCTACCGTCACTAAAGATGGTGTATCTGTAGCTAAAGAGATCGAACTAGAAGATAAGTTCGAAAACATGGGCGCACAGATGGTTAAAGAAGTTGCTTCACAAGCTAACGATGTAGCGGGTGACGGAACAACGACTGCAACTGTACTGGCTCAGGCTATCGTATGTGAAGGTCTAAAATCAGTTGCTGCGGGCATGAACCCAATGGATCTGAAGCGCGGTATTGATAAAGCTTCAGCAGCAGTTGTTGCGCAGATTAAAGAAATGGCTGTTCCTTGTGCTGATACTAAAGCGATTGCTCAGGTGGGTACTATCTCTGCAAACTCTGATGAAGTTGTTGGTCAGCTAATTGCTGAAGCAATGGAAAAAGTTGGTAAAGAAGGCGTTATCACAGTTGAAGAAGGCACTGGCCTAGAAAATGAACTGACAGTTGTTGAAGGTATGCAGTTTGACCGTGGTTACCTGTCTCCTTACTTCATCAATAACCAAGAAAGCATGACGGTTGAACTAGAACAGCCTTATATTCTTCTTGTTGATAAGAAAATCTCTAGCATCCGTGATCTGCTTCCAACACTGGAACAGGTAGCTAAGTCTTCACGTCCATTGTTGATCGTTTCTGAAGATGTTGAAGGCGAAGCCTTAGCAACTTTGGTTGTTAACAACATGCGCGGAATCGTTAAGGTTGCTGCTGTTAAAGCGCCTGGTTTTGGTGATCGTCGTAAAGCAATGCTAGAAGATATCGCTGTTTTGACTGGCGGTACTGTTATCTCTGAAGAAGTGGGTCTGAGCCTGGAAACAGCGACGATAGAGCACTTGGGTCAGGCTAAACGCGTTACTGTTACTAAAGAAAATACTATTGTTGTTGATGGTGCAGGTAATGCTGACGCTATCGAAGCACGTGTTAACCAGATTCGTGCTCAGATTGAAGACACATCTTCAGACTACGACCGTGAAAAGCTGCAAGAGCGTGTTGCTAAGCTAGCAGGGGGTGTTGCTGTCATTAAAGTTGGCGCAGCAACTGAAGTTGAAATGAAAGAGAAAAAAGCACGTGTTGAAGATGCATTGAATGCAACACGCGCAGCTGTTGAAGAAGGTGTTGTTCCTGGCGGTGGTGTTGCTTTGGTTCGTGCTTTGCAGGCTATCGAAGGTATGGAAGGTGACAACCACGACCAGACTATCGGTATTCAGTTGGCTTGTCGTGCAATGGAAGCTCCTTTGCGCCAGATCGTTAGCAATGCTGGCGGTGAAGGTTCAGTTGTTGTTTCTAAAGTACGCGAAGGTAAAGGTTCTTTCGGTTATAACGCTGGTAACGATACTTACGGCGATATGCTGGAAATGGGTATCCTTGACCCTGCTAAAGTTACACGTTCTGCTTTGCAGGCAGCCTCTTCTGTTGCTGGTCTAATGATCACAACTGAAGCAATGGTTGCTGACAAGCCTCAGGAATCTGGCGCTGGCATGCCTGATATGGGCGGCATGGGTGGAATGGGAGGCATGGGCGGAATGATGTAGTGCGACGAGACGTCGTGCTGTGTTGACATTAATCTTTAAAAAGATTAATGAAAACAGGTAGTTAGAGTCTCACGAGAGGCTCTAATTATCAACCCCAAAGTAGTGTTCTAGGTAT
>JAWUYS010000053.1:0-10431 GCA_034110685.1 Neptunomonas sp. | reverse complement strand
CGCTGTTATATAAAAGGCCAGACACGCCAAACTCTAACACCTTGCCATCAACCTTCGCAGAAAACGCCATACCGGTTCCGCACAGAGGGCAGTAACTAACCACCACAGGCAAACCTGAGATATTATCATTCACAATCTCATGCCAGTTTAAAATAGCAATGGGGTAGGCACGTGTTACACCATTGATACTCAAACTCAATACTTGTTCATTACCCTTTAGCCAACTGACTTGCTCAACAGGAATAAATTGGGGTGAGTCAATTGAAGGGATACCGTCTTTAACAGGGCCACCAGGTAGAATCTTTTCTGTTGGAATAGATGAATTGGTTAAATCAAAACCATTATTTGCTAGTGCAAACCTTGAGAAAAATCCTACACACGCCAGCATTAAGAAGAGAGCAAAAAGAAAAGGGACAAGGCGAATACGCATCATACTGAAGCTCCACGATGTTATTAGCCTTTTGAGTAGCAGATAAGATAATAATTCAGTTTTCGAGAAATAGAGCTAGAAAGGGAGCTTTAAAAAGCAAAACTTAAACCAGATCGACACTAAAGTTTTTTGGTTTTTTCAACCAGCGGATATCACTGATGACTAGCCGGATATGACGCCCCGTTCTACTCTGTTTCAAAACCTACTCAAAACATTAAGCATCAATCACATGTTAGCTGATACGTTTGCCAGTGCGTTTTGCTAGCAAGCTTGTCGTAAACCGCACGCGCCCGATAATTATTCTCAGCAGTGATCCATCTAACATGGGGCCAGCTATGCTCTTTGGCTGAAACACTTAAAGCGCTAAACAACTGCTCAACAACACCTTCTCCACGTACGGTAGAATCAACATACAAATCATCAAGGAACCCCACCGGTGCGCCACGCAAAGGCGACAACATTTCTCTGTAATGCATAAGCCCCAAAGCCTCTCCATGATCATTTTTTGCAATCAATGCAAAAAATTGTACATTGTCATCAAAAATCCAAGACCAAACTGTATCCAGAATAGTTTGGTTCATTGGCACTTCATAAAAGTGAGCATAGCTCTTGTACAAGCCCTCCCAGTGCGCCCTGTCCTCAAGATCCAATGGAGTAACTGACACTGTATTTTTCATATCCTTATCCTCTTTATCAGCAGTCTTGCAAAGAGCGCTTTTGCAGCCCTTGCTCATCAAAATTTGTAGTATCCAGCCAATTTTCAAAAGCGAGCTTTAACGCAGGCCACTCTTTATCCAAAATGGAAAACCAAGCAGTATCGCGGTTACGCCCTTTATAGATAGTTGCTTGACGAAAGATCCCTTCAAATTTAAAACCCAAACGAAGCGCCGATTTTTTAGATCCTTGGTTACACGAGTCACATTTCCATTCGTAACGCCTATAACCCAACTCATCAAATACATGCTTCATCATTAGATACATTGCTTCAGTTGCCATCACTGTTTTTTGAAGCGTCGATGAGAAATGTATATGCCCTACTTCGATCACACCATTCAAAGGATCAATACGTAAAAAGCTAGCTAAACCAACGGCAAAAGATGAAGCGTTATCAATAACAGTAAAAAAAAGAGGGTCATTGCTTACATAGATAGCATCTAACCATACTTTGAAATCAGCAAATTTTTTAAAAGGCCCATATGGCAAGTAGGTCCAATTAGCTTCTTGCGTATCTTCAATAAAAGCCTCATACAGTTGCTCTGCATGCAAAGCAGGATCCAACGGTTCAAGCCGACAATACTTACCTTTAATAACCATACGTTCAGGCAAAGCACACGGTTTCCAATGGTCGAGTTTATCGCCTAATGGCTGGCCTAATTCATTCGTACGTGTTTCCATATCTGATATACCTTTTTTGCGAATACACATAAGCAATAAACCCACCGCAAACACCAGCTACCCTAGGGATAGCCCGCTCTACGCACGATCAGTTCAATTCAGATATAGATTAGAGTGATAATTGGACCAAGAACAGACCCAATAATTGGTTATTTAACAGTACCACTTTCAAGAAATGGCACCCTTATTAGAAGAATAAGGATGCGCTTTGATAAGCATTAAAATAACGCTCTCATGCAGAGCGCTAATCTTTTTGCTATTAGTCTAGTTCTGGATTTTCATTGAGTAACTGTTCAATAAAGAAGGCAGGTACTTCGAGTCGATGAGCAATCTCACGCAATACAACAATCTCAGCATGGTGAGCTTTATTTTCTGCCTTTGCCATGACACATAAGTCCCTCAACACTTGCATACGTTTTGGTAAGGCATTGTATTTAACCACTTGATCAACACGCTTTGGCAGCTCTTCACGTAACTTTTCAAGATTGAAATTTTCTTTGTATTTGTACTGCCCAAAGAATTGCTCAAAAATTGCTATCTCTTCTTTGGAAATGTCACCATTGGCATTGGCAACCAATAAACAACCAGCAAAAAGCAAGTGGCGCATTGCCAATGAAGCGTCCGTTTTAGACTCTAAATAGCTAGGCTCCATTAAAGCCATTATACCTTCAACACCCAGTTCTAACGTCTCAACATTCACACCCATTGGAATCATATGCTGTGAATGATGGAATAACTGCAAGGCTTTCACACGAAGTGGACTAAACGGATGCGTCATAAACCAATCTTCCATTGGAGCACCGGCGCCAGGAGCGCCATCCTCTAGCTTCATATCATCCATCTGCTTAAGGAAATCACCCAAATTAAAGCGCACCACTGAGCTTGTCACACCAGAAGACAGCTTAAATAACGACCGAGCAACGGCGTGTAAATTTTGAGTACAAAAAGCACCGGCGCGATCGGCTGAAATCTCAGCAAAGCGCGACCAACTAGTGAGTTTTAACGCCAAGTCTGGCGATATAGGCGAGCCACCTTTTAGCAGGTGACCTACAGGAATATCATGATGTCCATAAATGAAATGCCCAAGCTCATGGCCCATCACAAAGCGCAACTCTTCTTCATCAAAGCTATCTAATAGACTTGAAGAAAACATGATAAACAAGCGCCCTTCCTCAGGCTTTACACAGGCGGCATTAAAGTGGGGGCTTGAATAAGCGTATAGTTCGACCGGCAAATCCACACCTAGCTTAGCAATACAGTCCTTAGCGATACGTGTAAGGCTGGGCGCCATAGCTGGGCTTAATCTAACCGATGTAGAAAGTAACCGCCGCCTTACTCCATTAACCCCTTGTGCTTCTGCCTGAGCAATTTTTTTATTGATGGCGATGACTTCTGGCGCTTGCATTAAATGAGCTGCTAATGCCAAATCATGTTGTGAGCGAATCGCGTCTGCATTCATTATGATTATTCTTTTTTTAGTGTGAGGACGAGTGCAACATTTTGATAAATGCTGCACTTTCATTACCCTCTATACTAAAGTAATAAAGATGAACGTAAAGCAGATGGTTGATAAAGAAGTAGTTTCTCGCTTATCGTCGGCGCAACAAACTGTAATACAGCAACGGAATAACTACCAAGGTTAGCAAGGTAGAAACCAACAAACCAAAAATCAAACTAACTGCCAAGCCATTAAAGATTGGATCATCCAGTATAAAGAATGCGCCCATCATAGCCGCCACAGCCGTTAATATGATCGGTTTAGCTCTAACACTGGCGGCGGTAACAACCGCTTCTTCTAGCGCTATTCCACGCGCTATCAGGTGATTAATAAAGTCCACCAGCAGTATTGAATTACGCACAATAATACCTGCTAATGCAATCATCCCAATCATCGATGTTGCCGTAAACTGTGAATTTAACAATGCATGCCCTGGCATAATACCTATCATGGTTAGCGGGATTGGCGCCATGATCACGAGAGGAACCATGTATGAGCCAAACTGCGCCACAACTAGCAAATAAATAAGTATCAAACCGACAGAATAAGCTGCACCCATATCACGGAATGTCTCATAAGTGATTTGCCACTCGCCGTCCCATTTAACGGAATAGTCATATTGATGTTCAGGCTGAGTAATAAATGTTTGTTCCAGTTGTTCAATCTGCCCTACCATATCAAACATGCCATAGAGAGGGCTGTCCTGCTGACCCGCCATGTCACCCGTAATATACACAACGGGCAGCAAATCTTTATGATAGATATTTTTTTCCCATGTTCTGTTCTGTAGTGTCACGACTTCCGATAGAGGGATTAACTTACCTGAACGGCCTCTCAACTTAATGCCCAGTAAAGCATTTACATCGGCCTTGCCTGCAACAGGTAATTCTAAACGCACGGGTATAGGGTATTTCGCATGTCCTGTATGAAGATAAGTAACATCCTCCCCACCCAGCGCAGCCGCCATACTTGATACAACGCTCGCTTGGCTAATCCCTAATCGTGCAGCTTTACTACGGTCTATTTCAAACACAACTCTATCTGAGTTTGCCTCAATGCTCGTATCAATATCAACCAATCCGCTCGTTTGCTTAAACAAGGACTCAAGCTCGCGTGCTTTTGCAATTTGCCCTTGATAGTCAGGCCCATATACTTCAGCTACGAGTGGCGCCATAACAGGCGGGCCCGGTGGTACTTCAATCACTTTAACTGATGCAGAAAACTGCTCAGCAATTTTTGTTAATTGTGGGCGCACAGAGAGAGCAATCTCGTGACTCGAGCGATCACGTTGTTTTTTATCAGCCAGATTAACCTGAAGGTCACCTTGATTAGCAGCTTGGCGCAAATAGTATTGGCGAACGAGTCCATTAAACCCAATCGGTGAAGCGGTACCAGCATAGGCCTGAATATTCTCTACTTCATCAACATTAAGCAGTGAGTCAGCCAACTCAAACAACACTCGATTAGTCTGCTCAAGTGTCGTACCTTCAGGCATATCAACGACCACCTGAAATTCACTTTTATTATCAAAAGGCAGCATTTTTAAGATGACTAACTGTACAACGCCTAAACCAATAGCCCCTGCGATTAGCCCTATTAATGAAAAACCCAATAAATAGCGATTTAGTCGTTTATGAGCACCCAAAAATGGCGTCATCAAACGTTTAAAAACTCGGTACAAACGCGACTCAGTTATGTGAGCCTTATCGTTAGTATTGGCTACAACATTATTTTGCTGTGTACTGGCATTATGTTTAAGCAGTTTGTAACAAAGCCAAGGAGTAAAAGTAAAAGCAATAATCAAAGAGAGTAACATCCCCATTGATGCATTAATGGGAATAGGACTCATATAGGGCCCCATTAAGCCGCTGACAAACGCCATGGGCAGTAACGCAGCAATAACAGTAAATGTTGCCAGAATCGTCGGCCCGCCAACTTCATCAACAGCGACAGGAATCGCTTCAAGTAGCGTTTTGGCATCGAGCGCCATATGACGGTGAATATTTTCAACGACAACAATGGCATCGTCTACCAGAATCCCTATAGAAAAAATGAGTGCAAATAACGAAACTCGATTCAAGGTAAAACCCCACGCCCAGGATGCGAAAAGGGTCACCATTAATGTAAGTACAACCGCGGCACCTACGACAATAGCCTCACGTCGGCCCAAGGCCAAAAAAACCAGCGCAATCACTGACAAAGTTGCAAAAATAAGCTTTTGAATTAACTTATTAGCTTTATCATTTGCCGTTTTACCGTAGTTTCTTGTTACTGTAACCTCGACCCCCTGCGGTATCACGTGACCTTTTAAATGCTCAACTCTTTCCAAAACATGATTGGCTATATCTACCGCATTCTCACCTGGTTTTTTGCTAACGGTTAACGTCACAGCAGGCTGGCTAGGTTCACCTCCCTTTTCTGCAAACCACACATATTGTTTATTCTCAGCTGCATGTTGTTTGATATCAGCAATATCTTGCAAATAAACAGGCCTGCCATTAGCCATGCCTACAACAAGTTCAACTAGATCATCACGTGTTGAAAAGAAAGTGCCTGCCGTGACGGGGGTATACTTGTTATCGCCAATAAAAGCACCCGCTTTGGCAGCAATATTGCTCAGCATTAGCGCTTGTTTAAGCTCGCTAATAGAAATATTACGTGCCGCCATTTTCTGCGGATCCAACAGAACACGTACTACTTGTTCAGAGCCTCCAATAGTTTCTATATCCCTCGTACCAGGCACACGCTTAAGCTCAGCCTCCAATGCATGTGCCACTTGACGTAGCTCATAAGCACCGCGGGAAACATCCTTACTATGCAGTGTTAATGCAACAATCGGAACATCATCAATCCCTTTAGGCTTAACAATAATCGGGCCTACGCCCAAATTAGCTGGTCGCCAGTCCATATTCGAATACACGGCATTGTAGAGGCGCACTAGGGCCTCTGTTCGCTCAACTCCTACCTTGTATTGCACTGTGAGAATCGCCAAGCCAGGGCTAGATACAGAATACACATGCTCCATATCTTTGATTTCACCTAATACCTGCTCTAAAGGCGTACTAACAAGCGCTTCAACATCAACAACAGAAGCACCTGGAAAAGGAACCATCACATTGGCCATCGTGACGTTAATCTGCGGCTCTTCTTCACGCGGTGTTACTAGTGCAGCAAAAACCCCCATGAGCAGGCCAACTACTGCAAGTAAGGGTGTCAGTTGAGAGCGCATGAAACGATTAGCTATGGCACCAGAAAACCCTAATGGCTTATCCATTTAACTATCTCTCCTCTTTAATAGAGGCTGTAACTGTCAAGATACCTGCAGCTATTGGATCTATCGCAATAACTTCACCAATCATTAGCCCAGAAAGCACCTCAACTTGATTAGTAAAGTGACTTCCTACTCGTACCTGGCGCAATTGTGGCAGTACGTTATCTTGCGGGGCACCAAGCACATAAACACCCGCTACTTCAGAGCGATATACAACACTTGAAGCAGGCACAAGCAAACGTGCTTTTTCACCTATTTGCACTGCCACTTTGACTAATTTCCCCGGATATAAACCATTTTCTGTCGCGGGCAGCTCAAGCCTCATTCGTACGGTTCCTGTAGCTGCATCAGCAATAGGAAAAACAGATATTTTAGAAGGTGAAACCATAGCACCGCTACCTAACAAGACATTAACTAACGGCTTTTCTCTAATAATTGCAGCAATAGATTGAGGCAAGTCGGCATACACACGTAGATGATTTGGGTCAAAACCGCTCAACAGCGCCATACCAGGCTGAACAGCCTCACCAACCTCAACATGTCGACCACTGACTACACCACCATAAACAGCCTTTATTTCTGTATATGAAACCTGCTGACGAGCACGGTTAAGAGTCGCTTCTGCGCTAGAAAATCGAGCTTTGGCGCTGTTGTAACTAGCAACAGCACTGTCGTAGTTCGCCTTGGATAACAATTTTTTTGCATAAAGTGCTTTTACACGCTCATATTGCTGAGTCTGCGCTTTGCGTTGTGCTGTGGCCTCGCTCAAACCAGCCTTTGCCTGATTGAGGGTTTCTTTCTGATCAATACCGACTAGCGTCAATATAACGCTTCCTGCTGGCACATGGTCACCGACATCCACCATGACTTGATCAACCACACCACTGGTTTGGGCAGATACTGTGGCCTGTGATATGGCCTCTACGCTTCCCTCTAGAAGACGCTGCAGTGGCATTATTGTTTTCGCAACCGTGATTGAATTTAGCTCTTGTGCTTTCAGAGATTCAGGGGCTGAAATTATAAGAGAGGCAAACAAAATAAAAGACGCCACTGAACGGAACATATAACACCCCAATGAGTAAATTATCTTTATTTTAGCATATTCTAATATAATGCCAACTCTCTAATTTAACTAGATATCTAGTCGCCTTATCAGGACACTATTCTGCAACCGTTCAGGTTCGAGTAAGTATTCTCTTCTTTTAGTAATGTAAAATTGAATGTTTATTCAAGATTATTGACTAATGGCTATACGGTCAGAATAAAGTAAAATCATTACTCGCCGATAAAGTAGACATCGTAGTTCGGAGAAATTAAATGGCGTTGTTAATTTATGACAACGGGAACCTTGTAAAGAACCCGTCAGCAGCTCAGTTCCCACAGCGCGGTGTCGCAGCCACCTCAAGGAGTACTGCGGCCAAAAATTCGTTACAGAACAATACTATTGGCAACCCACAGATTACAACACAAGCAACCTCGGTAAGCTCTCCACTTACCAGTGGAACACGCTCCACCCTTGTATCATCACGCCTTTATGAAGAAACGGGGCGTAAATCTGATACACTGCAAGACCGTAGACGGTTAATAGCTCTTCACATAATGAATGCGCCTGTTGTTACCGTAGGTCAATTCGACACCATTAAATTTGCTTGGGATTTAATGCAAAAAGAGAATATTAATCATCTAATCATAACGAATGCCCATGGACATCCATTAGGGGCCATTACAGGTGAACACCTGCTGCGTTCTGGTTCTGATTCCAGTGGATTTGTTGGCAACTTGCTGAGTAGTGCATTGATTGCTGTCAGCCCAGAAACATTAGTGCGTGAAATAGCATTGATCTTTATGGAACAGAAAGTGAGTTGCGTACCGGTAGTTGATCAAGAACATAAGGTTGTCGGAATCGTTTGTCGCAGCGACTTACTTAGCTTACTGGTAAGCGGTCCAAACCTAGAGCAGCGTGTCTAGCCTGTGAGATGACGGCCTTATAAAAGCCGCACAAACCCTAATGTTAACTGCTGCTCATCTTTATTAAGATAAATTTCGTTATCCGTTATCGTCATAGTGATAGAGACTGTTCGCTCTAACAGATCGGGTAACTTTGAAGACTGCTCTGCATTAAATTGCCATACCGCTACCCGTGGAAGGTCTTTAAATGACCCTTGAGCGCGACTCCACCAAATATCGGCCTCTCGCCCAAAAGCGTACAAAGAAACCTTTGGAGAGCGACTAACAGCCTTTCGAATACGTTCCGGTGTTGCCTGCCCTACCTCAATCCAATGATTCACCTGGCCGTCTAAAGAACACTCCCATACATCAGGTTCGTCAGTAGCGGATAGCCCACGACTAAACTGAAGATCATCATGAAAATTCAAGCCAAAAGCCATTAGCCTAATCATCATTCGTTCTTGGGTTTCAGAGGGGTGTAGTGCAAGTGTAAGTTTGCAGCTGGTATAAATATCACGATTCATATCAACCAGCTGCAACTCAACCTTATAGATGGTTGGTTTGTGTGCCATAAATGCTTAAGACGTGGTGTCTACCTGAACCGGTGTTGTTAAAATCAACATAAGATTTTGCGAATGCTCAGCAGCATCATGGCCTAGATCTGTTAGATAACCACCATCTTCCTGAGAAATTAAATCTTTATCAAATAAACGTTTAGCAGCGGCGACCACTTGAGGCCCTGCGCTGTGGTGCACTTTAATACCTTCTTGTGTTGTACCCAAGTTAAAGTGATTTAATAAATTCAGTTCATCAACCAATTCAGCGTTGTACGGCATTGTTTATTTCCTTACTTCATTTTCTATGCCAGCAGCATAGAGCTTATAAGCCTTCCCGTACAGCCCCAGAGTAAAAAGATAATGCCCATAAAGAAATAAAGTGATTGAAATCAAGCCTCTTATAATCAATTGAACAAGAGTTCAACCACCTTTAGGTCAAAACAAAACTTATTCAAAATTAACCGAAAGTGTTACAACTTTGAACATCTCCACGCTTAAATCCTTTATTGAACCATTTTACACGCTGAGCTGATGTGCCATGCGTAAAAGAGTCGGGCACCACATGCCCTTGAGTTCGTTTTTGAATGGCATCGTCACCAATTTTACTCGCTGCATTCATCGCTTCATCAATATCACCTGGCTCAACAATATTCCTGACACGGCTAGCATGGTGCGCCCAAATTCCCGCTAAGCAATCCGCTTGTAATTCTAGCTTCACAGACAAAGCATTGGCTTGTGGCTTTGGCATACCACGCTGCATTTGATGAATTTTTTGCAAAATTCCAAATTGTTGTTGCACATGATGCCCTACCTCATGAGCAATCACATAAGCCTGAGCGAAATCCCCTGGCGCACTAAACGCATGCTTTAACTCTTCATAGAAACTAAGGTCGATATATACTTTTTGATCACCAGGGCAATAGAACGGCCCCATAGCAGATTGAGCCATACCACATGCAGATTTCACAGATCCACGAAACAACACTAAACGCGGCTTTTGGTACTGCTCACCCATTTGTTGAAATAAAGGGTTCCAGGTATCTTCAGTATCCGCTAGGACAACAGAGACAAAATCAGCCAACTCATCAGTCGGCGCAGACGTTTGGTAATTGCGCTCTGCTGTCTGGCTTTGAGTCTGCGTTGGAACGCCTCCACCCCCTAACAGCATATTCAAAATAGTACTGGGATCCCCTCCCATCAACATAATAACAACCGCAACAACAAGAATGCCTATACCACCCTTTTTACCACCACCGCCAATGCGAAAGCCTCTACTAGAGCGTCCTGAACCCGCCTGCTCCGTTCGTCGATCTTCTATATTTGTACTACGACG
>JAWUYS010000052.1:0-14850 GCA_034110685.1 Neptunomonas sp. | reverse complement strand
GAAAGTTCGTTGATGCCTTGCGCTCTGTCGCAGCGTTGATGGAGATGGATGAACTGCATGAACAACGGTCTCAGTTTGTTCAGCAGGTGCAAGAAGCGGTCAGTGAAGACCTGTTAAAAAACGGCCTTGAGTTAGAGTCGGTTAGTTTGACGGGGCTAGATCAAACACCAAAGCAATTCTTCAATCCCGATAACGTTTTTGACGCCGAGGGTTTGGCGAAGATGACGGCGAAAATTGAAAGTCGCAAGAAAGAGATTAACGATGTTGAGCAGGAAACTTCTGTTCTGATCGAGCAAAAGAATATGGATTCTGAGCGTCAGCGCTTGGAGATTCAACGTGAAAACCGTTACGCCCAATTAGAGCAACGCCGAGAAATAGAAATTCGTGAAGCGGAGCAATCAGCCTCGATTGCAACGCGTAAAGCGGATCAAGAGAAAGAGGCCAGAAATGCAGAAATCATGGCCGAACGTGAGGTTCAAGAAGCACGTATTGCCGCTGATCGAATAATGAAAACGGCAGAGATCGAAAAGCAAAAAGACATCCAAGCTCGTGAGATAGAGCTAGAAAAAGTGCTTAAAGAGCAAGAGATCGAGCGTCAAAAAGTGCTTGAACTAGCAGAGCAAGGGCGTGAGATTGCCGTTGCGGAAAAGTCGAAGGCTAAATCTCTGGCTGATGAGCAGGCGTATAATGCGTTGTCAGAAGCGGTTAGGGCCGAAGAGGGTGTTGAAACAGCACGAGAGGTGGAAAAAGCCCAGCGTGATAAGCAGATCGAAATCATAGAAGCACAAAAAGAAGCGGAGAAGCAGGCAACAGCCGTGAGAGTAGCCGCTGCAGCAAATAAAGAAGCGGCGGCTGATGATGCTGAAGCAGTTACAATTGCTGCAGAGGCGCAGGCAACAGCCGTCAGAATTAAGGCTCAGGCAGATGAAGAGCGCTTCCGAATTGAGGCGGAAGGTTCTAGGTTAATGAATGAGGCGATGAACCAACTCAGCGACGCCCAGGTAGCGCTTAAAAAAGTGATGAGTCTGCATGAAAACCTACCCCATATTATCGGTGCTAGTGTTAAACCATTGGAGAACATTGATGGAATGAAAATTATTAGTATCGATGGATTGAATGGGACTCGGTCTACAAACAGCACAGAAGAGAGTAGCGCTAAGAAAAGCCTACCTGAGGCCTTGGTTGATAGCGCTTTGCAGCACCGTGTTGCGGCTCCGTTGATTGATAGCCTATTGAAAGAAGCAGGTATCTCTGGTGATCTGAAGGATCTTCAGGTACTCGAAAATTGATAGAAAACGGAGGAGGCATAAGACCTCCTCCTCATTATTATTGGATTTTGAGTTACAAGGAGGCGATCCCTCGATGGGGGCTATTACTTAACCGTAACTACGAATTAATCTAGGGGCGTAGTTTTAGTGAGGGAAAGGCTAGGCTATCTAGCGTATTCGTCCCCGAGTCAGAGAGAAGTATCCCCCCAATAAAGCATATAAACCGCCAAGTAGTAGAGTGATTTTTACCACCGTTAATAGTTGTGGATAATGCTCGGGTTGTAATATCTGGTCGGCAAAATAAAAATTAAAGATAACTACCATAATTGCCGTACTAAACATATTACCGCCGGTGCGTGCCAGATTAAGTAACGCTGAAGCAATACCTAAGCGCGATGGGTCTACCGAGCTCATCGCCGCATTAGTATTGGGCGATGAAAATAAACCAAAGCCGATTCCCAGCAAGCATAAGCCGGTTTTAACTTGCCACAGTGGAGTTTGCATGCCCACAAAAAATAGCAGTACAAACCCCATTATAAATAGACCGCAGCCTGCGGTAGCAATTATTCGGGGTTCATATTTATCCGACAATCGGCCAGCGATAGGAGCAATACAGGCCGTCAACAACGCCTGTAAAAGTATCACTTTTCCAGCATCACCCGGAGAGAGTCCTTGAATGTACTGCAGATACAAACTGACGATAAATAGGACGGGAAAACTCGCCCCATACATGCAAAGACTAGCCAACATAGAGCGGCTGAAAATCCGGTTCTGGCTTAATGCATCTATTCTTACCAACGGTACACTAGCGTGACGTTGTTGATAAATAAACCCACCACTTAAACCAAACCCCAGGATGAGTAAAACAACAAAACTTGCATCCGGTAAGCCTGTTACACCAAAGAACAAACAGCTTACGCTCAAAGAAAACAGCAAGCTGCCCGTTACGTCGAATCGTTGTCTTATAGAATACTGCTGGGGCTCTGAACCGACTGGTTTCTGCTCATTAGGCAGTAACCAAGCAATCAGAGCTAGCGCCATGAATATGCCGGGAACAGGCAGCCAAAATACACTACGCCAACCTAACCACTCCGTTAGCAACCCTCCTGCAGCCGGGCCAATCGTCAGCCCTAGATAAACAGACGTAGAAACGATACCGAGAAACATGCCTCTTCGTTTGCTGCCCGCCAAGACCGCCACCATAGCCATCGCGGTAGCAAAAATAAATGAGCTGGCTAAACCTTGTATCACCCTAAAAACTAAAAGCCATTCAATGCTATCTATCCACACAACCGCTAGCGAAGACAGGGCATACAAACACAATCCTAACAAATGAACACGCTTGCGCCCCCAGATATCGGCTAACCGCGCAATCGGCAGCATCAGGACAACGCTCCCCCAGAGCGGCGCACTGGGAATCCAACTGAGTAAGACGGCATCGACCTGCAAGTCTTCAGCTATTGAAGGCAAAGCAAGGTTGACCGCAGACATCGCCATAGGCACCAGAAATGCTGCCAGACAAATACTATAAAGTGCCAGCCAGGGTATTTCTTGATGGTTTGTAGTCGATGATGAGCTCATCTTTTAACCTGAAATCAAGCAGTGTAAGAAAACATACAAAATTGTATGGCGCGTATAAAGGGTCGTATTAGACCTACCCTAGACTCGAAACTGTCGGTAAGCAACATAGCAAATAAAAAGGGCTGTCAGTCTCACTCTTTGGCGTGCTATCAGTCTTAGTTTGCTTGATGTTCAGTAAACTTTTCATGTGAGGTCGTCAGATAATGCTGGTGGATGGCGCTGGTCGTGATTACAAAGAGTGCTCCATTGGGTTATCGCATTAGGGGGACATAACCGTATAATCAAGGCGCAGCCTTCAATAAATAAATCTGTCCCCGCTATCACCAGAATGCAATGATGTTGCAATAGCGGGAGCAGCCATTCTCCCCGCGTTATGAGGTGCCCCTATGATAAACCCATTGCCCCAGGAAGCCTCGACTAGTGTCGCGACGCTCGACGATCTTGCCAAACTGGTAAACTATTCGCTCATGGATACTCTCAACGTCGATCCTGAAGCGAAAGCTAACGGCGTTGATCACGCGCCGCGGCAGGTCTTCACGGGCCACTATGTTCCCGTCAAGCCTACGCCGATCAAAGACCCTGAGTACATAACGCACAGCAAAGATTTCTTTCGCGAACTGGGTTTTGCTGACAGCATTGCCCAGTCGGACGACTTCGTGCGGATGTTTTCTGGCGACATCTCACAGGTTCCTGCGCCGATGCGTAAAGTCGGTTGGGCTTGTGGCTACGCACTTTCTATCTATGGCACCGAATACTACCATCAGTGCCCGTTCCAAACCGGCAACGGATACGGCGACGGACGTGCCGTTTCCGTGCTTGAAGCCGTCATCAATGGTAAACGTTGGGAAATGCAGCTCAAAGGTGGTGGTCGGACGCCATACTGCCGCGGCGCAGACGGCCGCGCCGTCCTGCGGTCAAGTGTCCGAGAGTTCCTGGCGCAGGAGCACATGCACGCACTCGGAGTTCCAACGTCACGGTCTCTTAGTTTGTTCGTTTCTAAAACCGAGAAGGTCCAGCGGCCGTGGTACTCACAGGGTTCGCGCTTGAAGGATCCCGACAGGATGATATCTGAGGCTGTTGCCATCTCTACGCGCGTTGCGCCGTCTTTCATTAGGGTCGGCCAACTCGAGCTCTTTGGTCGTCGTGTCCGTAAGCAGGAACACCCAAAAGCGATGGAAGAACTCGAAAAGATCGTGTTGCACTTGATCGATCGCGAGTACGCTGAGGTCATCGATAACAATCTAACCATTGCCGAAAAAGTGGTGTTGCTTGCGGGTGAGTTTCGCAGCCGCCTTACGTCGCTTGTTGCAAATTGGATCCGCGTCGGTTACTGCCAGGGTAACTTCAACGGCGATAACTGCGCGGCCGGTGGTTTCACTCTCGACTATGGCCCTTTCGGGTTCTGCGAAGAGTTCGACCCACAATATCAACCATGGACAGGCGGTGGCCAACACTTCTCGTTCCTGAATCAGCCTGTGGCCGCAGAACGTAACTTTCATATGTTCTGGGTAGCGTTACGGCTGTTGCTGGCATCGCATCCGGACTCTCTGCAACAGCTCGACGAGATTCGTAGTGGCTTTGCAGATGTGATGCATACAAAAATGGAAGCGATGTGGGCTGCCAAACTTGGACTCGATGCTTTCCATGCTGCGTTATTAAGTGAGCTCGAAACGCTCATGGTGCAAACGCCTGTTGATTACACCATCTTCTTCCGCGAGCTCTCGAGCGTTCCTAGCGACATTGGCCCACTCCAAAAAAGCTTCTACAAAGGAGCGGCGTATGAGGCAGACCCCGAAGGGATGGACAAGCGCTGGTCTGAGTGGCTCGCACAATGGAAATCACTCATTAGCAGCGCCAATGCCAATGCTACACAGCCTCGTTCCCGTGAGGAACTCTCTAAGCAAATGAAACTCGTCAACCCAAAGTACAGTTGGCGAGAGTGGCTCGTTGCGCCTGCTTATCAGCAAGCGGCGGTGGGCAACTACGCGCTGGTTAGAGAGCTGCAGGAGGTTATGACGCAGCCATTCGCTGAACAATCGAAAGAGGTGGAGGATAAATACTATAGGCTTAAGCCGTCGGAATTCTGTGAGGTCGGAGGTTTGTCGCATTATAGTTGCTCGTCGTAAATTTTCGGCAACGGGTAGGCCGGGGTAGCAGTCGTTGACTGCTTGCCCGCCACCTACATAACGAAACTATCGTTTTGTGATAACGAGCCTGCAGCGCTCATCAGAGTTGATGTCTGACAGTTTCACGATTGATCACCGTATGCGAGCAATCGTGTTAGGCATTCGCGTCATCTTAACGCTTCTTGCTTGATTCTGGTTTAGGTGATGGCGTTAATTTATCAGCCCAGAAATTTATTTATAAAATAACTAATTCATTGCCAGAAGGGCCTAGAGCAGTTCACTTGGGTCGATGACAACTCCCAAGGAGTTTTTGTCGATGAAGCTGCCTTTGGCGGTTTCTTTGTATCGAAAAGTCACTTTTTTCCCTAGTTCAATTCCTAGGTTCTTGTCCGGTGACAGATAGTGATACCCCAGGGAATCAACGGTTAAGTGGTGAATATAGTATTGAGGCATCCCAACCCAGTCATTAAAAGGCCCCTCTGTATCAACAGCTTCGACTATTCCCCGAGCGATCTTCTTCGGGTTTGCGTTTTTATGTCCAGATCTATTAGAAACTCTTGCCATACCTACCCCTTATTCAGTTATTCGAAAAGATACTACTTCCCACAGGTTAACACCATAATAAATGCTCGCTTAAGAAAACTATGTCGCTATATATTACGCGGTGATCGGCTCGCAGATATCTACATGTGTTAAGGCATACGTTTGCAAGCCACTTCATAATGAATGGCGAAGATATTGATGGTTACCTCTGTACATCGAATCAGCACATAGTAATTTCATCGGCATAAAGCCTATGCAGTAGGTGCTTGCTTAAGGATGGCTGTATATATACTGTTAGCCGAGATGCTGGATAGTGTAGTGGCCGTAAACTAGGACCTTAACTTCTCCTTTGTGCTGTGGGTTGATGATTGTTTGATGGGTGCTTTACCTGCCTGTGACCGAGACTGATCAAGAAAAAATAGAGATACCTTAATAATGACAAAGGCTCAACAACGTCCGCTACTCGGAATCGGCCTGATGGTACTGGGTATGCTGCTGGTTCCGTTGCTGGATGCTTGCGCTAAAGTGCTCAGCCGAGATTACCCTGTTCTAGAGATTACATGGGCTCGCTTTATGTTCCATTTCCTCTGGCTGCTACCAGTGCCCCATTGGCAACGACTTCCTTGGTGGAAAATACCACCTATGCCTGGTACCCAGGTAGTCCGCAGTTTGTTTCTTACTTTTGCCACTCTATTATTTTTCTTGGCGATTAAAGACAACCCCATTCCCAATGCGCTGGCGCTCCTTTTTATATCACCATTGGTGGTTACACTGGTGGCCCCTTTTGTGCTGGGTGAGCGTTTTGATGGAAGACGGGCCGGAGCTGCAGTAGTGGGCTTTATCGGTGTGCTTGTGGTCCTACGTCCAACATCTGACGCTTTCCAACCCAGTGTTCTCTTCGCTCTGGCGGCAGGTATTAGCTACGCTTGCTATCTCATGGCCACCCGGAAGATCGCTAACCGATCTGCACCATTGTTGACGCTTTTCTATACCGCCATAGCAGGCCTATTGTTGTTGTCAGTAATGGTGCCGGCTGTTTGGGTCACCCCCGATGCCAAGGGTTGGGGGTTGATGGCATTGATGGGGCTGTTCGCCGCCGCAGGTCATTACATGATTATCCGAGCTTGCGAGTATGCATCGGCTTCTCTGCTTTCGCCCTTCAATTACACCGAAATCATATGTGCCACTGCCGTGAGCTACCTGCTGTTTGGCTACTTTCCGGACGTTATGGTCTGGGTGGGTATTGCCATTATTTCCTTGAGCGGTATTTACGTATCCATGCTCGAATACCGAAGTAGTAAGAAGAAGCTAGAGCATGTGGATCTATAAAAAATGGGTATTACCTACGGCCTACGCAGCCTAGGGATTATTTGAATCATTCGCTAAAACTCACCAAGTTGTTATGGGGAACGGTAGGAGCAGCGTTTAAAAACTTTAAGATGATTCAGACTGTGACGTTATAACTTGCCCTAGACATAATCCGAACAGCTGATTTATGTTGCTGACCTTAAGCTTAGAAAACGCCCGCTTTCGTAGTGTGGCAACAGTGCTTGGCTGAATGCCAAGGGTTAAGCCAATTCCTTCGTTGGTTACGCCGATCAGTGCGTAGCTACAGACTTCAATTTCACGTGGGCTTAAATGAATTCCCAGACCATGGATTATGCTTTGAAGCATTTCAGGTTCGGGTAAGGAGGGAGCTTTCCATACGCTAGAGGGCAGGAGTATGAAGTGCTTGCGGCATAACTCAACAATTAGTCCTGAACGGGCATGAATAGTGGTGAGGTCATTTTTAGTAAACTCTCCACTGGGAATATCACGGTACAGGTTGACAACAAACCAGTGGTGACTTGTTTGGGCAAGCAAGGAAATACGATCGATGAGTTTAAATTGATCATATATAAGTTGCTTATATTCAGGGTTTGGAATGTCAGCAGCACGCATTCTTAGCAGGCTGATATCACTGCTATCACTCAGTTTTTGCTGAATTTGTATAGCATTGGGATCTTGTCGATGAAACAGCCTTGTCGTGTAGATTTTACCCGCCTTAAGGGCTAGGTGGTTGTTTTTGATGCCCTTGGCTTCGATAAGTTGAGGAACAAGTTGGTGATCAAAGATAAATACTGCTAAATGGTCAATATGACAACTGATATTGAGATAGCTTAGCAACTTCGAAAAAAAATCACAGTCCCCTAAAGCTGCAATAACGTTAGGCAGGTGAGTCTCGGACTTTTTCGTTTGCATCATGAACTCTCTGAGCGTTGAAGGCCATTGATGGTTTGTCCTCTGTGCAGGGGACATACAGATTTCGAAATCTTTAATAGCATAACGATACACCACTCAATGGCTACAGATAAACGGGGAATAACGAGATGGCAGAGCGTAACTTATCGCGTGATGAAATATCCCAATATCAAGAAAAAGGGGTCGTTTGTATAAAACAAGCGGTGGTTCAGGAATGGATAGATCGTTTAAATAAGGTAGTAGACCAACAGCTTAATACGCCGAGTAACTGGGCAAATGACTCTGGAGGAGACGCAACGAATCGTATGTTTACCGATCGTTATCAGTGGCAAAAAAACCAGACAATCCGGGATTATATTTATCATTCAGGTTGTGCAAGGCTGGCAGGGCAAGCGATGAGAAGTACTACGAGTCGCTTGTACTTTGATCACCTGTTGGTGAAGGAGCCAAATACTGAAGCCGCTACGCCTTGGCATCAGGATATACCTTACTGGCCATTTATGGGGTCACAAATATGTTCCATCTGGCTGGCATTAACGCCGTCGACAGTAGAAGGTAGTGCTTTGGAATTTGTAGACGGCTCACACTTAGATAATAAATATTATAAAGCTGAAGTTTTTGGTGATGCTAAGCATGAATGGGTTGGCCAGAGCCAGTCAGAGCCCGTGCCTGATATTGAAAGCCAGCGTGAAGCTTTTGACATAGTTGGTTGGGATGTGGAGCCAGGAGATGCGCTAATTTTCTCCGCCTGGACTTTGCATGGCGCGCGGGGGAATGCTTCTAACAATCAAAGGCGGGCAGCATTATCTACTCGCTGGCTTGGAGATAATGCTATCTGGCAACCGCATGAAGGTGCTGATCCTACTGTTCAACAGAAAGATGTTTCTATCCAACCAGGTCAGCCTCCGCACGATGAAGAGGTTTTTCCATGTATATGGCAACAAGATAAAGGGTAATTTAAGTACGAATCCAGGTTCATGAACCTGTCTGCTTTAAGTTCTTAAGCATCGAGAAAACGGGTACGGGTGTTATCTTCGCGTAACTGTTTCACCTTCATCGCTTCATTGACGTATGCGTATCGAAGGATGTCAATTACTCGATTGCACGTCGCTTCGGCCAGTGCGGATCGATCCATATGTTGGCATTAATGTCTGCTTAGGGTCGAAAGCAGTCCTTCATATAACTGGAAAAAGATCGGAGTACTGCCAAGACCCTGTTGCAGATGTAGCTAATCGATCGGCATAACCGCTCATGTATGAAGGGCAGAGGATGATTTCGTTGGATTCTCTTGCGTACAGAATCCGCACATGGGGAACCCATATATGGACCGGAGGCAAATTTCAGGCACAAAAAAAGCGGTAGCATTTAAGTTCCGCTTTCTCTTAATATCTTGATTTAAAGTAATTTTTCTCATGATCAATGGCTTGATCAAGTAATGGTGCCGGTGAGCGAACTTGAACCGCTACGCCTTTCGGTAAAGGATTTTGAATTCAGTGTAACCTTTGATTTTTAATTGTATGCAGTTGGATAAAGTGTCACGAATAGCTCATTCAGAATGGCATAGAGTTGGATTCTGTCGGATCTATTGGCATGTCTTAAAGCGCAGATATTGCACAGATGACATCAAAGGGAAAAGGTTGGACGATATTAGCTTGATCGTACTCTCCCTAAAAGCTAACTACGAGTACTGAGCCCTCATAGACCTGCTTGGTCAGTTGTCTCTTGGGTTTATATCCGGAAGAAAAAGACTAACCGGCTTGTCTTATGGATAGGGTCACTAGGTCTCTGGTACGTTTTAGAGTGTGGCAGGGAAGTAGCTTGTCGTTGTTTTAAGATACGTTAACCTTTTTCTGATCACGGAGACATAATAAAAAAATCTGTTACGCAAAAATATTACCTAGAGCAATGTTTTTCCTTAATGCTCCTCCGCTATTCTAATACGGTTTATTAATTGCCGAATGTGCAATAAAGGCTAAGCCCTAAGAATCGTACTCAATGCACAGCTCTTCCTAGAGCTGTGCTTTTACGCAGAATGAAAAATGTCGATCAGCAGGCAAAGGCTTCCTGCGCACGGGCTGCTAGTTCATCTTTAGACAAATTTTCAATCTTGGACGCCATAGACCAATGATGTCCAAACGGGTCCGATAGGGTTCCGTATCGCTCACCCCAGTATGCATCTTGCAGTGCTGTAACAGGGCGTGCACCACAATCAATCGCCTGTTGCCAAAATGTATCAATGTCATTGATGTAAAGATGAAGGCTAGCAGCCGTGCCCCCTAGTGCAGAAGGGCTCAATATCTTGTTGTCTAATGATTCCTCCACTACGCGTACGAATGAGTTACCTATCTTAATAGTCTCGGCAACCACCGTCAGCCCATCCGGACTGAGAATTTTATTACTCGGCTCAGCGCCAAAGGAATTCCGATAAAATTCGATGGCGTCCTGAATTCCTCTGACCACAATAACGGGTGTCACGGTACGATACCCTTTTGGTATCGGCGATACTTTTTTACTCATAGCATATACCTTGAAGACCTTTGAAAACGATAATAGTGCCAAGCTGAGTGGTCCTATTCATGCGAAAAGACCACTAGGGATGGCCGGAACAAGAAGCATCAAACCTTTTTAGTGCTGACCTGACAGCTACATCCATTTGAGTGAGGAGCTACCAAGCCCTGGAAGTTAAAAGTCAGCTTTAGTATTAAATAAAGGCATCTTACGGACATTATCGTTCGGAATAAATGGTACTTGTATGGAAGTTGCGAATAAGTACTTTTACTTACTCTACAATCGCCATGAGATGGGTCTATGTGATGTAATATTGGCCACAGATTAATCTGTGGCTTAATGTAACTAATCGACTGGCATAACCGTTCATGTAGTAATGATCTAGGTTTCGCGTTTTTCCATCAGTTAAGTCACAACAACTATAATACTGATCGCAAAGCCCTGAGCGCAGAAATTCTTTTGTTTCTGGGATAGGGTCTGAAAATTAGGAAGAACGTCATCAGAAATAGCTCCAGTAACAAAAGCGGTGATAGTCATTAAAATGATAACTACCGACAAACCATTGGTGCTAAAACCTTCTGGTTACCAAAGCAAAAAGTACGAATTTTATAGAAAGCTTCAAAAGCATATTCATTAGACAAGCAGAGGGTAGCTGCCCTCATCTATTTGATTAATAGAATTAAGAAAGGAGTTCATGCCGTCTTCTGTACACAGGAAGGACATGTTGCTTGGGAAACCGACGTTTATTTATTCTATGAATTGGATTGAGGTTGGCAATGGGTTGTGCTGTAAAGTAAGAACTTTACTCATCTAGAAGGTCGGGCATGAAGTGTAAATCAGCCTGAGATAGGGTTCACTTTATTGCTAAAGGCTTACCTCCGCTATACAGATTAAGCGCATATGAACCAGAATAAAGGCTATTTTTTATATGGGCGTTGGTTCGGTGTCAGGCTAACTGAAATTTCAGGGCTGGCGCATCGATTCGTTTGCCGTCATTCGTTAAGCATTGAGAATTGATTATGTACGATAAAAAAGATGTGGCCGCGCCGGGTGTGGGTTACCAAGAGTTGAAGCTGATGCAGGGCTATCCGCCGCCTAAGGGTAAGCAAATCGGTCTGCATAACTGGGACAGCCCGCCTTACAACCGCTGGTCGTTCCAGCATATGTCCGAGCTGTTTCCGGTGGCTCCGATTCGACGGGGTATGACGCCTGTTAGTGAGCTACCGCAGGCAACGCACTCGCTCGATGAGGTGTGTTTCGAGCGGGTTGATGGTCAGCAAACTGATCTGGCGACCTTTCTGACCGACAGCTATACCGATGGTTTTATTGTGCTGCATCGAGGCGAGGTGGTGACGGAGCAGTACTTCAACGGCATGCAGCCGCACACGCTGCATCTGTTGCAGTCGGTTTCGAAGACGTTGGTTGGCAGCCTAGTCGGCATTTTAATAGGCCAGGGCAAGATTGATCCCGACGCCAAAGTCAGTGACTACGTAACCGATCTGTCCGGTTGTGGTTATGGCGATGCGCGGGTGAAGGATGCGCTGAATATGCGTACCGGCATCCAGTTTAGCGAGGATTACACCAACCCTGACGCGGAATATATCCAGCTTGATATCGCCTCAGGCTGGCGTGAGCGTGGTGGTCGCACCTCGCCCGATACGATCTACGGACTGTTAAAGTCACTTAAAAAGGGACGTGAACACGGAGGCCATTTTGAGTACCGTTCGGTCGAGACTGATGTGCTTGGCTGGATCTGTGAACAGGTCTGTAACGAACGTCTGCCTGTGTTGTTGAGCCGGGAGATCTGGGCTAAGTTAGGCGCGGAACAAGATGCCAACATTACCTTGGATCGAGTCGGCACCTCGCTGGCCGACGGAGGAGTCAGTGCCAGCTTGCGTGATCTGGCCCGGTTTGCCCAGATGCACTTACAAGGCGGCATATTTAATGGTCAGCAGATCGTTCCTGAAGCGTTCATAAAGGCGTGTCGACAGGGCTCAAGTGAACATTTCAAGGTGCTCTATAGCGTTTTTGCCGAGCATTACCCTAAGGCAGCTTACAGTAACCAGTGCTGGGTTATCGATACTGACAGGGGGATCTATTCGGCCCGCGGGGTGTTCGGCCAGTTTATTTATGTTGATCCACAGTCTGAATTGGCGATCGTAAAGCTTTCTACCTGGCCAGAATTTATCAACCCCGAATGGTCGGTCAATACCTACCGTGCCTTTGACGCGATAGCCCAGACACTAAAAAGCCGGTAGGGTCGCACCTTAAATAGCTATTCCAGAGCCGAAAAATATAATAAATACGCTAAACATTTACGTATTGGTTGTAAATTACTTGCTAGTCCGATTTCTCCCGCTTGGGAGACTGTCTCCACTGGGCATCCCGCCGGCATTGGTGACCTTGCTCGATAGGTAATTGTAAAAAACCATCATCTTTAAATCAGCACGATGGGTAATTCTCACTTTTTTAACTCACTATCAACTACCCGATTACCTATAAGCTCAGATCGTCGGATTATCTGATAACGACTGAGGATAACTCCGATAGCAACAGTCATCACAGCATCTGTTATCTCTGGCGATGGACCAACAAAAAACACCTGTAATTGCTCACTAAAAAAAAGTACTACAGCTACAATAGCTGTAGAGGTGCGCAAATGAAGCCCCGCCTCCGTTAGCAACCAGATCAGACTACCGTAATAGGCCAACTTCCTAAAAATAGACATGGCGTTCAGTAGTATGTTGCTGGAGAGAGCACCAGAAAATGGCACCCAGCTGAAAGAATTAGGATCCTGGCGAAGCTCAAATGGAATAAAGGTTGTTATCAAGAGTGACAGGGCAAACAGGACAGCCAGTATCGACACTTGACGAAGAGGCCGCAAAAAGTACCAGGCCATTAGCGCAAGTACTCCTCCCAAAATATTCTCGGCACCTGGAGCATGGCCAACAATGAGCAGACTTACCGACAATACAACAACAAGAGTCAAAGGATAGAGTCTCTCGTTGCCCAACCAGGTGTCCGATGACCGTAGGAAGCGAAAAATCACCAGCCATAAGGTGAACTTCTGGAATAACCACCAGGGGCTGATGTCAGGGCTAAAAATTAACTTGACGTTATCTTTTAGCAACTGGAAATCGAATGACGGCACGAAAGGAGCCCAACTATAGGCAATGCAGAATAGGGCTAGCACCAGGGGTATGGGTGGAAGGCGGGCAGGGCCTTTCGATTTCGGTAATAAGTTCATCAGAGGTAGCAGTGCCAGATTGAAGCCTATAAGGCATCCCAGCATATTCCACACTGCATCACTACCGCTGGATACTCGGCCGGGGATCACCAGTTGAGCTGCTTGAAGACCAAAGGCAAGTATCAGACCCGCTAGCATGATGTGGACAAATCTTAGGACACGATTCCTGACGGGATAACTGTGTACGCAGAGAAAGCCGAATGGCACGAACAGGAGAATATTCGCTACCGTATCTCCTCTACCACTTTGAGTAATATCGAAGTTAAGCAACGCATGCCACTGACTCAGTTCATATGAAGACAGCGCTATATGAAAAGGATACAAAGACCCGTACACAATCAAAAAGGTAACTAGGGACAGAAATATTTTCAAGAGCGTTATACCTTCCATGAGTATAGGCAGAATAAACGCCCGTTTGCGCCCAACCTACTATAAAAAAAGTGCCTGTTGCAATCACTTTCAGAGCCGGCATTATTATAAACTAGAGGTCGTGTGGCCACGCCTGTCTTTGCGCGGGGAGGGTACTGACAAGTTAACTCTACGGGATAATTTATGGATGAAACCATCCGAGGATGAGCCCCGTAAGATTGTAACCGATAAGTTAGGTAGTTCTCGTGTCGCTCAACGAGAGTTAATGCCTGATGTTATTCACGATACATCGCAGTATGCGAACAATCGAGCTGAGCTTTCTCATCAACCAACGAGAGTAAGAGAGCGGGGTATGCGGCGCTTTAAATCAATGGATCATGCGCAGCGATTTCTAATTATTCATGCTGTGGTTCATAACCTTTTCAATCTGGGTAGGGGTATGATTTCAGCAGAGAATTATCGGAACTTCAGGGAAGGTGCGTTTAACGAGTAGAGAGCAACGACAGCTTAAGGTTTTTCTCCTCATTTTAATTCGGTTGTTGGAATTAACTTGTCATTGCCTAATTAAGCTTAAGAAGGTGAGCAATAGATCTGTCGCTTCCCCTTGCAGTCTGAATTCCATACATAAGAGTTTCAGTAATGACGTACAGATGGGAGCCCTGATATAGATCGGAGGCGAATTTTAGGCACAAAAAAAGCGGTAACATTTAAGTTCCGCTTTCTCTACGCCTTGATTTAAAGGCTTTTTTGTCATGATCAATGGCTTGATCAAGTAATGGTACCGGTGAGCGGACTTGAACCGCTACGCCTTTCGGCAACGGATTTTGAATCCGTCGTGTATACCAATTTCACCACACCGGCACATCTTTAACTTCGTTTGCTCAATATTTTGATAGATAGTTACTGAAGTAATCCGTCTATCAATTTAACCATACTGGCTTAAAGTGTGGGCGTATTATAGGCAGCT